>JADGPI010000076.1 GCA_017882525.1 Thermoleophilia bacterium | reverse complement strand
TGCGGCAACGGCATCTGCACACGGTTTGCGAGAGTGCCCTCTGCCCGAATCTGGGGGAGTGCTTCGGCAAGGGCACGGCCACCTTCCTTATCATGGGGGACGCCTGCACGAGAGATTGCCGCTTTTGTGGTGTTCGTAGCGGCCTTCCCAGCTCTCTGGATCCGGCCGAGCCGGCACAAGTGGCGGATGCGGTTCGGCGCCTCGGCCTGAGGCATGTGGTCGTGACTTCGGTCACGCGTGACGATCTCCCGGACGGGGGGGCGTCCCACTATGTGGCCACTATTCGAGCGGTGCGGCAGGCCAACCCCGGCGTGACTATCGAGGTGCTGGTTCCGGATTTTGGCGGTAGAATGCAATCGGTCGATTCGGTCGTGGTCGAAGCCCCCGAGGTCTTCAACCACAATCTGGAGACCGTCTTTCGCCTTTATCCCGCCGTGCGCCCCCAGGCGATCTACGAGCGCTCGCTGGCGGTGCTGACTCACGCCGTCGCCGCGAGACGCTCGCTCGTGAAGACCGGGTGGATGGTGGGACTGGGGGAGACGCACGACGAGGTGGAGGCGCTACTGCGAGAAGTCCGTGAGGCCGGCGTGCATATCGTCACCATCGGACAGTACCTGCGGCCGTCCGCCGGTCATCTGCAGGTCGCGGAATACGTGACGCCCGCGGAGTTCGAAGAGTACTGCCAGTATGGGGAGCGACTTGGGCTCCAGGTGCACGCCGCGCCTTTTGTCCGCAGTTCGTTCCAGGCGGGAGAGAACTTCGAGAAGGCCCGGTCCCGCGTCCGTGGCGGGTTTGGCGGCGAAGAGGAGGCTCGTTGCTCGTAGTTGCGGAAAACTTGAACGTGATGAGCGCCGTTATCGGCGCCGCAATGCGGGAGCGTCAGAAGGCCCCTATCCAAGAGATGGCCCGGCGGCTGGTGGCGGCGGGCGCCGAAGTACTCGACGTGAATGTGGGCCCAGGTAGAAAGGATGGGGTCGCGGTCATGACGTTCGTCGTCGATACGCTGGCCGAGGCGGTCAGCTGTCAGCTGTGCCTCGACACCGTGAACGATGAGGCGATGGAGGCCGGGATCGTAAGGTGCGCTGATCTGGGCATGCCCACCCCCATAGTGAACTCGTTCTCGGCGCAGCCGGACAAGCTCGAGCGGTTTCTGCCTCTGGCCGCGAAGTACGGCTGCGAGATCATCGGGCTCACGATGGAGCGTTTCATCCCAGTTACTGCCGCCGAAAGGCTCAGCCTTGCGTTCGACCTGGTGACAGCGGCCAACGAGGCGGGTGTCACGAACGACCGCATCTTCATCGATCCGGTCGTCCTGCCGCTGGGAGTAGACGTGGGGCAACAGCACGCCCGCGCCGTCCAGGAAGTGGTGGCGAGCATGCCGGAGATGTTCGATCCGCCGGTCCGCACGATCTGCGGCGTCTCCAACGTCTCGAACGGGGCCCCGGCCGGCCTCAGGCCCGCCCTCAACGGCGTGTTCATGGCCATGCTGTCGGCGCTCGGGTTGGACTACGCGATCGGCGATGCTCTTGACCCGGAGTTCATGCGGACAGCCCGGCTGGCGCGCGCCTTTAAGAACCTGTCCCTGTATTCTGTCGCGGACGCGGAGCTACAATAGCTCGAAACCCCGGAGGTCTTTGTTGATGGCGAAGGATTGCGCGGTATCCGACCAGGTGGACCAAGAGTTGGAGGACCGCTTTGTTCAGCTTCTCGATACGTACAGGGGCCAAAAAGGGGCACTGATCCCTCTTCTGCAGGGCGCCCAAGCCATCTTTCGCTACCTGCCTCAGCACGTCATGCAGAGAGTCGCCGAGGGCGCCGGGGAACCTCTCAGCAAGGTCCTCGGGGTGGCGACCTTCTACGCTCAGTTCCGCCTCGTGCCGCAAGCCCGGCACGCCGTTCGCTGCTGCCACGGCACCGCGTGCCACGTTTCCGGGGCGGTGCCCATCACTGAAGAGGTGGAACGCTTCTTGGAGATCCACTCGGGACAGAACACTCCGGACATGATGTTCGGGTTGGAGGAAGTCCACTGCGTAGGGGCCTGCGGCATGGCGCCCGTTGTGATGATCGACGATCGGGCTTATGGCAAGCTCACGCCCGAGAAGGCTGTGAACGTGGTGAAGGATTTCCGCGCTCAGTGCGGCGGCGGGAATGGCGGGAGCTCCACCGGCCCAGCGGAGGATGCGGCAGGAAAGGACGAGGGGTGACGGCCTCGGTCGTCGATCTCACCAGGCCCTCGGCCCAAAGGGCGCGCCTCGGCGTGCCGGAAGTGGACGTCCGCATCTGCCTGGGCACCGGAGGAGTGGCGGCCGGGAGTCGCGAGGTCGTCAGAGCGTTTGAAGACGGACTGCGCGGATCCGGCGTGTACGCGGTTATACGTCCGCGGGAGGATACGTGCGAAGGGCACTGCGCCTCGGTGACGGGCACCGGCTGCAAGGGTTTGTGCGCGATGGATCCCTTGGTGGAGATCAGGATCAACCGCGACGGGCGGTCTCACAAGGTCACCTACGGCCAAGTCACTCCGGCCATGGTGGATAAGATCATCGCCGAGCATGTCATCGGGGGGCAGCCCATCGACAAGTGGCTTGTGCTCACCGACGATGGCCAAACGCAGTATGACAGCTTCTTCCGCCTGCAAGAGAAGCTTGCTTTGCGCCACGTAGGGGTCATCGACCCCGAGGACATCGACGACTACCTCGAGGCGGACGGATACCAGGCTCTGTACAAGGTGATCAGCTCGATGACGCCGGAACAGGTCGTGAGCGAGATCGTGGCTTCCGGGCTGAGAGGCCGTGGCGGCGCCGGCTTCTCCACCGGACAGAAATGGAAGTTCGCAGCGGAAGCCACCTCCGTTGATGGGATGAAGTACTTCATCTGCAACGGGGACGAGGGCGACCCCGGCGCGTTCATGGATTGCTCGGTGCTCGAAGGCGATCCGCACGCTGTCTTTGAGGGCATGGCCATTGGGGCGTTCGCGATAGGCGCGAGAGAGGGTTACATGTACGTGCGTGCGGAGTACCCTTTGGCGCTCCGGCGTATCAAGATCGCTCTGGCGGCGGCCGAAACCCGGGGCCTGATCGGCGACAACATCATGGGCTCCGACTTCTCCTTCCACATCAAGCTGAAGGAAGGTGCCGGAGCCTTCGTCTGCGGGGAAGAGACGGCCCTGATGCAGTCGATAGAGGGCAACCGCGGCATGCCGCGCATGCGTCCTCCTTACCCGGCAGTGTCGGGCCTGTGGGCGCGGCCGACGAATATCAATAATGTCGAGACACTGTCCGCGGTGCCGTGGATCATCCTGAACGGGGCGGAGGCGTTTGCCTCGCGCGGCTACGAGAGATCGAAGGGGACCAAGGTCTTCGCTCTCGCCGGAAAGGTCAAGCGCACCGGTCTGGCTGAGGTTCCAATGGGACTCACCTTGCGCCAGGTTATCTTCGATATCGGCGGCGGCATCAAGAACGAGAAAGTCTTCAAGGCAGTCCAGATGGGCGGTCCTTCGGGCGGTTGTCTGCCGGAATCGTTGCTCGACCTACCCGTCGACTATGAAAGCATCAACAAGACGGGGGCCATCGTCGGTTCGGGTGGGATGGTCGTCATCGACCAGGACAACTGCATCGTGGACACCGCCCGCTACTTCCTACAATTCACGCAGCACGAGAGTTGCGGAAAGTGCCCGCCTTGCCGCATCGGCACGAAACGGATGCTCGATCTTCTCAACAAGATCTGCGAAGGTCGCGGTGCTCCCAGCGATATCGCTTTCCTGGAGGAAATCTCTCAAAGCGTGCAGATCGGCTCGCTGTGCGGGTTGGGGGCAACGGCCCCGAACCCCGTCCTCACCGCGTTGAAGTACTTTCGCGAGGAGTTCGAGGAGCACATCAACGAGAAGAAGTGCCGGGCGGGGCAGTGCAAAGCGCTCACGACCTTTACAATCGACCCGGTGGCGTGCACTGGCTGTCGTGCGTGTGCCCGGGTCTGCCCGGTAGAGGCGATCACCGGAGAGAAGAAAGAGCCGCATTTGATCGACCAGGAGTTGTGCATCAAATGTGGAGCGTGCTATGACAAGTGTAGGTTCGACGCCGTGAGGAGGGCCTGATGGCTACTGCCGAGAATGCCGTTGTGGAAACGGTGACCGTCACCCTGAACGGCCAAGAGGTCCAAGCCCGGCGTGGTCAGACGATCCTCGATGTCGCCCGGGAGGCCGGAATAGACATCCCCACTTTGTGTCACGACCCGAGACTGGCGCCTTACGGCGCCTGTCGGATGTGCCTCGTGGAGGTGGAGGGGGCGAAGGGACCCATGGCTTCTTGCGGGACCGCGGTCTCCGAGGGCATGAAGGTCCAGACGCACACGCAGAAGATCGTGAAGCTACGGAAGTTCATCCTGGAGCTTCTGCTCACCAATCACCCCCTCGATTGCCCTGTGTGCGAAGCCGCGGGGGACTGCCGTCTGCAGGACTACGCTTACGAGTACCTGGTCGACATGGTGCCGTGGGGCTGGCGGCCTCCGTCCCAGGGCTCGATCGGCGATCACCCAAACGTGGCTCACTACGGGTCTCGCTGCATCCTGTGCGGGCGGTGCGTCCGCATCTGCCGGGAGGTCATGTCCATCGGCGTGTGGGGTTACCTGAACCGCGGCTACGACACGGAGGTCGATACGCCGTACCGCATGCCCATGCAAGACGTGGGGTGCGTTTCCTGTGGCCAGTGCGTCAGCACGTGCCCTGTAGGATCGGTCATCGGGCGTAGGACTCCCTACGGTGCCCGGCAGTGGCAGACCGAGAGGACCAGGACCACGTGCTCCTATTGCGGGAACGGTTGTGAGCTGCTCGTGCACAGCTATCGTGGTCACGTGGCCCGCGTCGCGTCGGAGACCAAGCGGGGCCTGAACGGGGGTAATCTCTGCGCCAAGGGCCGGTATGGGATGGGATATGTGAACTCCTCCGACCGGCTGACCCAGCCGCTCATCAGATCTGCTGCGGGCACGCTGCAGCCCGCAGGCTGGAGAGAGGCTCTCGATCTGATCGCGAGCAAAGCGCGGCAAGTAGCTACAGAGAGTGGCGGCAGCGCGTTCGCCACTCT
>JADGPI010000075.1 GCA_017882525.1 Thermoleophilia bacterium | reverse complement strand
GGCGGGCTGTTCCTGGTGCCTTCGACGCTGTTCCACAGCATGGCAATGGGGGCGATCATCGCCGTGTTCACCGCGCTTCTAGCCGCGCTCACCCTTCTGCCTGCGATCTTGGGGCTGCTCGGCGACAAAGTGAACGCCTTGCGGATACCGTTCCTACGCGGCGCCAGGGGCGGCGCGGGCAGGCCGGGCGGCTTCTGGGATCGTCTAAGCCGGGGCGTCATGCGGCGCCCGGTGTTCAGCCTGGTGGCGGCCGTGGCCGTGCTGGCGCTCGCCGCTAGCCTCTATTTCTCCATCAGCCTCGGTTCGGCGGGAGTGGCCACCTTGCCTCCGGCCAGCGAATCGCGCCAGGGTTTCGAGCTCCTAATGAAAGATTTCTCGGCCGGGGAAGAGCTTTCTCCGGTGCAGATAGTGATAAACGGAAAGGCCGACTCGCCAGCCGTGACCGAGGGGACCAAGCGCCTAGAGGCCATCCTCGCCGGCGACAAGATGTTCCAGGGCCCGGCTCGGTCTCAAGTGAGTCCGGCGGGCGATCTCACGGTGCTCTCGTTTGGCATCGCGGTCGATGCGTCGAGTAAGGTGGCCCAGCAGGCGGTGCGGCAGCTCCGGTCCGAGTACATCCCGGAAGCGTTCTCCGCGGCTGGAGCGAGCGTCATCGGTGGTCCCGCCGCCGTGCCGGGGGTAACCGCCAAGGACGTGTTGGTCACCGGGCAAACGGCCGGCACCATCGATTACCTCGACAGCATCAACGGAGCCACTCCCTGGGTGTTCCTGTTCATCCTCGGCCTGTCCTTCGTCCTTCTGGCGCTGGTCTTTCGGTCGCTGGTGGTGCCACTCAAGGCGATCCTCATGAACTTGCTCTCGGTGGGCGCGGCCTACGGGCTCATGGTGGCGGTGTTCCAGAAAGGTTGGGGCGCCGGCTTCTTGGGGCTGCAGCACGTTGACTTCATAGAGGCGTGGGTGCCGCTGTTCCTCTTCGCAGTGCTGTTCGGCACCTCAATGGACTACCACGTGTTCCTCCTCAGCCGGATCCGCGAGCACTTCGACGAGACCGGCGACAACCGCGAGTCGGTGGCTTTCGGACTCCGCCGCACGGGCGGCATCATCACCGGGGCGGCGCTCATCATGGTGGCCGTGTTCGGCGGATTCGCCGCGGGCCAGCTCGTCATGTTCCAGCAACTCGGGTTCGGGCTTGCCGTGGCCGTCCTCCTGGACGCGACGATCGTTAGGTCGGTGCTGGTGCCGGCTGCCATGAGGCTTCTCGGCTCGGCCAACTGGTGGTTCCCTCACAAGCTGCGGTGGCTGCCGGATATGCGCGTGGAGCCGCATGCGGCTGGCTCGGGCGAGGGGAGAGTCGTCGAAAGGCCGTTGGTCGCCGCGGTGCGACCGGGCATGGAAGGGTGAGGGTGCTACCGGGCCGGTACAATGGCAAAAAAGGCGACGACACTAGCACCTAAGAGGAGGCTCCTGACGTGGACTTGACCTCTAAGACAGCCCCGGCCATCGATGTTCATTCTCACTACATACCACCCGCATATCGCAAGTGGCTCACAGACGCGGGATTGCTTCTTACTGATATCTTTGCATTGCCACCGTGGGATATGCAGCAACATATCGAGGACATGGACCGGATGAACATAGGCGCAGCAGTTCTAAGCGTCTCTTCGCCGGACATAAACTGGGGCGATGCCAGCAAGGCCCGTTCGCTTGCACGAGATGCTAACGAAGTGGCGGCTGAAGCTGTTGAGGCGTATCCAGATCGGTTCGGGTTTTATGCGACCTTGCCCATGCCGGACGTGGACGCTTCGCTGGAGGAGATCGCGTACGCGTTCGACGTCTTACATGCAGACGGCGTCAAGTTCTTCAGCAACAGCAATGGCGTTTACCTGGGCGACCCTCGGATCGAACCGGTATTTGCCGAGCTTGGCCGTCGGAACGCGGTAGTCACGGTTCATCCCGTCAAGCCCAAATCAGTTCCTGACAATGTCTTGGTCGGCGTGCCCTATCCGCTCTTTGAGTTTCAATTCGATACCACCAGAGCGGTGGCAAATATGATCTACAACGGAACACTCAAACGTAACCCCGGGATCAAGTTCGTCTGCCCTCACATGGGAGCGTTATTCCCGCTCTTAGGCGGCCGGATGGAGGGGATTGCGAAGCTGATGGTCCACTTCAACATGGCGCCTGAGGGCTTTGTGCCCCCAGACGTCAAGGGCGAGTTGGGCAGCCTTTATTACGACGGGGCCGGCGGGTTCAACTTGCCCGTTCAGATCCCGGCTCTCAAAGGAATCGGCAGTCCTTCAAGAATGCTCTGCGGAAGCGATTATCCGTTTACCCCCGCCGTCGTAGGTAAGCAAATGCTGGACGATCTCCGCCATACCGATCTATTGACGGAGGAAGAGAAGGTGGGCGTGCTTCGCAAGAACGCCCTCGATCTGTTCCCGCGTTTCAGCTAGGCGGGATCTGCTCTGGGAAACAGTTTCAGAGACGGGATGCCCACCCCAGCAGGACCATATGGGGGAACGACCCGGAAACCCTAGCCAACGCGGGCGTTTTCTCGGACACCCCCGAGGAGGCCCGGGCGTTTGTCCGCGAACTGGTAGCGGTGGGTGTCGACTACATCAAGATCATCGTCGCTCATTCGTTCATCTTCATCTACCCGGAGAAGTTCGCGCCGCTGGCCGACGACGTCCTGGAAGCCATCGTCGACGAGGCCCACAAGAGCGGCACGTGGGTGATGGCCCACATAGACAGTGCGCCCGACGCTATCAAGATGGTCGGCTACGGAGCCGACGAGATCAATCACTTGATCGACATGGGCTTAGTGGAGATCCCGGATGAATCCGCCTACGATGAGCTCTTCCAGCTGATGGTGGACAAGGAAACCTGGCTCGTGCCAACTATGGCCATCGTGCGGACGTACAACCACCTCATCGTCGAGAGGAACGCCCCCGTCACCATCGACGAATACTTCATCCCGCATTACAAGAAGGCTTACGAGGCAGGTGTGCGGATGGGCTGCGGCTGCGATTCGGGCGCTCCGGCTGTCCTCTGGGGGCCGTCGCTACACGCGGAGCTCTAGGAGTACGTGTACAGCCTTGGCATGCCTCCGCTTGAAGCCATCAAGTGCGCCACCATGAACAACGCGATCGAGAAGGTTCGATCGTCGTGGACAACATGCTGTCGTGAGCTTCAGGAGCGCATCGCCGCGGCGCCGGGACTAAGACCGAGTGTTATTATATACATCAGAACTGATTACACATTGATCACGCGTGGAGTGCCGGATGATCCGCACGCAGATACAGCTGACCGAGGAACAGGCCCGGCGTCTTCGGAATGAGGCGCGGCAATCGGGTCAATCTGTCGCCGAGCTGATCCGTCAGAGCGTCGACCGGTATCTGGAACAGGGCGCCGCTTCCCAGGCCAGCGCCGTCTCTCGGTTATCCGCTCTCGAGGTGGCCGGCCGCTTTCGGTCGGGGAGGAGCGACGTCGCCGTCAAGCACGACGACTACCTGGACGAGAGCTACCTCGGATGACCGCACCCATCTTTCTCGACACGTCGGGACTCTACGCCGTCTTCGACGCGGATGATTCCACCCATCCGGCCGTGGCCGAAGCCTGGCGAACGATGGTGGATTCGGGCGCACCGCTCTGTACCAGCAGCTACGTCCTCGTAGAGTTGACCGCGCTGCTCCAGCGTCGCCTGGGGCTCGCCGCCGTCGAAGCGCTGGCGACCTTCGTGATGCCCTGGGTGAACGTTTCCTGGGTCGATGACCGGACTCACGACCAGGCCCTAGCCGCCCTACTGGCGTCGGGGAAGCGGGATCTCAGTCTCGTGGACTGTGCGAGCTTCGTACTCATGAGGCGGCTGGGCGTTCGGACGGCCCTGACCGTCGACAGGCACTTTGCCGGGCAAGGCTTCACAGTGGTGCCGAAGCTCTCCTGAGTGGTGGGTGAGGGGGCGGTTCGCGCAAACGTCTCGCACCACGGTTGCCGAATAAGCTGCCGAACAACTACCGTTCGAAGTCCGCTTCGGAGAGGCCGGCATCCTCCATGATCGCCGCGAGGATCTTTGGGTGCAGAATCTTGCCCGGATGGCACGGAAGGGTGACACGGCGGCCCAGCGCAT
>JADGPI010000074.1 GCA_017882525.1 Thermoleophilia bacterium | reverse complement strand
TGATCAAGGTGTTGGAAGACTTGCTGCTTTGCCACGCGACTGACGAGTTGCTGAGGGAGCATAAACCTGGGCCAGACAGCTAACGGTCGCCCCGGTCCTCTCGCGGCCTGAGAGAACCACGACGAGGCCACGGTGCGGATCCTGTGGTTATCAGCTGGCGCGGCTCCGCCCTCAAGGAAGGCGCGGATTCTATCGTGTTAGTCAATTAGATTGATTAGCTGGATGCGTTTGCTAAACTGACAGCGATGCCCGCGGTCTTCACGCGCTAAGTCCCTTGGCCGGCCTTGGTGCCTATTTAGCCCTGATAGTTCCGCCCTCGGAAGTCCGCCGCCTTCAACAGATACGATTATTGAGACCGTTGTTTCTCAGTGCAGAAGTAAGCAAACGGCGGTCATCTTGTTCCACGACACGGACAATCAGGGGTACGTGGATGCCATTCCCGGGGTAATCGCGGGATTGCGTTCTATGGGATTTACGTTTCAGACTCTTTCGCCAGACAATCCACCCAAGTCAAGATCAGCGTCGGTCCGGTTCAAGCCATCCTGATTGAGCCTCAACCGTCAACGAAGGTTCTCGCCGGCGCGTCGAGACCACGCCCGCTCGAGCAGCTGCCTTGAGCGGATAATATGGGTGACGCCGACCCGGCATGAGGCTGGGCAAACCACCGTGTTCGCCCCTTACAGTGCTGGCTGATCAACCGTCACCATCAACAGCTCGTGATGATTTCCATGGGTGA
This sequence comes from Thermoleophilia bacterium, assembly GCA_017882525.1. GTDB lineage: Bacteria > Actinomycetota > Thermoleophilia > RBG-16-64-13 > RBG-16-64-13 > Chersky-299. Next base: position 4,131 of record JADGPI010000074.1, on the reverse strand, counting down.
ACCTCCCGCATGGGGGCATGAGCTTCCAGGAGGTCCGCCGTGCATTGAGGCTGGTCTTCGGGGTGCTTTCACCCGCATCAGTCGCAGGCTAAGCTCCGGCGCACGAACTCGGCGAAACTCGTCGGTCGGCGCCCGAGAAGCCACTGAAGGACGTTCGGGTTGCCGGTAATGCCATACCTCCCGTAGTGTTCTAACAGCCGCAACAAGGCGTCAACCCGGTAGTCGTCTGCCTCTGAGGGCCGCCTGCCATCCGTCGGAGGAGCGGGGAATGAGATCTGCTCGGCGACCACTGTCTGCCCACACTCGGCTGAGATGATATCGGCGAGCTCGCGCGCATTGCGGTAGTCATCGCCACAGACTTCGTAGGTCGCGTAGTAGTGGCGAGGTCCCTCGCTCACCACCCTGGCCGCAGCTTCAGCGACATCTTCCAGATCCACGTGTTGCAGGGGTACATCGAGCGCGTAGGGCTGGCGCAGGACTCCGTCTGCAATCACCCGAGCGACATCGATGTTCTGCATATAGTGCATGGGTTGGAGGATGGTGAACGGCATCCGAGAAAGGAGCACCACCCGTTCCACGGCCAGCTTCGCCTGGTGGTTGAGTAGTGGCTCAAGCTGAGGGTGGGTGAGCGAGAACTGCACGAGATGCTCCACCCCGGCCGCGCGGGCCGCGGAGACCACGTTGTGCCCCATCTCCGCCTCCCGGGGATGTAAGGGAGGCCCGATATGGACCACGCATCGGACGCCTTGAACTGCTCGGCTCACGTCGCGCGGCTCAAGAAGATCGCCGATCACGGCTTCGGCGGCTCCTTCACCTGCGAGTTCTTGAACGCCGGGGTTGTGGTCAAATAGCCGGAGGGGATGCCCGGCCCGGAGCAGAGCCCGGACCACGCTTCGGCCGGTCCGCCCGTTGGCTGCGGTAATGAGGATCATGCTACCTCCTCCTCCTGATCTTCGGGATGTCTGGCCCATAGCCCGGTTTGCTAGCCCGACTGCTGACCACCAGAGCGGGGTGCTTGCCGGGCAAGAAGTGCTCCCCAGCCCTTCCCCTCTCCAGGGACGATGGCCTGCGGCGGATCGGCAACCAGCACATGAGCTTCCCCAGTCTGGATAGCAAATGCGATGGCCTTCCCCACCAATTCGGGCGGGTCGGGTGTGATGTGGCGGGCCCCTGGGCTCAGGCGTCCGGCTCTAAGCCGCGAGTGAAATTCGGTGGCCGTCACCGACGGATACACTACGGACACCGTCACCCCGGCCTCGGCGAACTCGACCCGGGCGACCTGCGAGAGCATATTGAGCGCCGCCTTGGTGGCGGCGTAGCCGCCTATCCCCGGGAAGACCCGCAAGGAAGTGGCCGAGCTCACGTTCACGATGGCGCCGCCCGCATGCGCCCGCATGACCGGGAGTACGGCCTGCATTCCGGTAAGCGGCGCGACGACGTTGAGGTCGAAAACGGCTTTTAGGTCGGAGGGGTCGAGTTCTTCCAGGGGAACATGAAGGCCTTGCCCGGCGTTGTTCACGAGGACGTCTATCCTCCCGTGCTTCTCGACCGTTTGGGCAACGAGCCGGTGCAGGTCCTTCGTGAGGGTAACGTCGGTCGGGACTGCCAGCGAACCTTCCAGTTCGGTGCTCAGGGCCATGAGGCGCTCTGTCCGCCTAGCGGCAAGCACCACCTTTCCCCCCATCGCGTGTAGCAAGCGTGCCGTCTCCGCCCCGATGCCCGAGGAGGCCCCGGTAATGATGCAGACTGCCCCATCGATATCCATCATGTCCTCCGAATTTCGCCAATGGTGATTGCCAACGATCAAGGCTGAGAACACCGCGCTGTGCCTACCCGGTCAAGCGGCCGCGGCGCCCACTTGACCATCCTGTACTACCCCTTCTTGACGGATGCAAGACGCCGCCTGCCCTCTAAGGAGACGAAAAGCGTAGGGAAGAGAGGAGAGGGCCCCAGGATGTCCAAGGCCGAAAAAGCGATGCGCCTGCTGGAGCGAACGGTGGCCGCATCACCATATCCCGATAGTCATCGTTTCCGCCCAGTAAGTATCGGCCTATCCTCGCTTCACCCAAGCCCTACTCGCACTCGGCCAACAAAGTCGCTTCGAGAGTGCAACCTCACCCGCTACACTTGGCCAACGGGATCTAAATCAGCTCTTGCCCCCCGCGACAGATACACCCCCAAGGAATAGAGGAAGGAAAAGCCGATGAAGGTAAGCATCATTGGCGCCGCCGGTTCGGTCGGCTCGCCCACGGCCTTTCATATTGCCGCCTCCGGGCTGGCCGATCAGATCGTCATGGTCGACATTCGCCAGAATGTGGTGCGACACCATGCCATGGATATGAGTACGGCGGTCTCGGCCTCAGGTGTTAGCGTGAGGTCCGGCTCATTCGAGGATTTGGCCGGCTCAGCGGTGGTCATCAACGCTGCCGGAGTGCATCAGGGGCTGATCGCCGACCGCATGGAGATGTTTCCCAAGAACCTCCCGGTGGTCCGAGATCTCGCGCTGGAGATCAAACGCCACTGCCCCGCGGCTTTCGTGATCACGGTCACCAATCCGGTAGACCATATGAACTACGCTACCTGGCGCGCGGGGGGCTTCGACCGTCATCAGGTCATCGGCTACTCGCTCAACGATTCGCTGCGGTTCCGGGAGCTGGTGGCCCGGGCCAAAGGAGTGAAGGTCGACCAGGTGCGGGCCACGGTCATGGGCGAGCACGGCAGCACCCAGGTGCCGCTGTTCAGTTCGGTGCGCGTCGACTGCCGTCCGGTGTCTTTCAACGAGGAGGAGAAGCAGAGCATTCTGGCGGACGCGGCCGGCATACTGAAGAGCTATGAGGAGCTACAGGCCGGGCGGACGGCCGGCTGGAGCTGTGCCGTCGGTCTGGCGGCCCTCACGCGGGCGGTAGTCAAAGACACTGAGGAGACCTTCCCCTGCTCGGTGGTGTTGGCTGGGGAATATGGCCAGCGCGGCGTGAGCATGGCGGTTCCGGTGGTGCTCGGTAGGGGAGGCGTGCAAGAAGTGCTGCAATGGGAGTTGACGCCCGAGGAGCAGCTGGGACTGGCCCGCACCGCAGCTGCGCTGAAGGCCACGACCCAGATCATAGATGAGAGCCTGTCATGAAGAAGGTGCGAGGTCTCGGGAAGAGCATTGTGGTCGGGGAGGTTGCCTATTCGGCGGGGCTCGCTCGCTCAAGGTGTATGCCTGGGAGATGCCCATGGGGACAGGCCCTTCCGGTGATGATAGATGTGGAGGAGGGCTGAACTCTATGCCGCCCCGTCTGGAAGAACTCAACCATCTCTATGCTTTAGAGATGAACTCTAAACCGGCGAGCTCTGATCAGAAGACTCCCGACCTTCCAGTCGGTCTCGGTGTCGACGCCGAAGAACCACCGCTTGATTAGGTGTGGAGACGTTAAGGCCTTCCAAACCTTCTCGATCGGAGCCCGAATCGTTATCGAGTTCGTCGTAGTCAGCTCAGATGTAACCATGGACGCCCCCCAGGGACTTCGCCCCGACTCTGTTTTTTCGTCGGTTCCCAGGCACAGGTTACATGATGCAACCACTCGCGCCAGCGCCGGGCATCTTCCTGGTCCCAGTAGAAGAGCACCAGGGCTCGCATCCCCTCCCTGCTGAGTTCAGGGCTTATCGAAGTGAAGCCCGGTCGTCGACTCCGGGTCTTCGCGTCTTGAGGGGCCGTTTAGTGACATTCTCATGAGGAGCCTGTCACCGCCAACTTAACCGTCGCGAAAGCGCGTGCACTTTTGGGTTAGAGTCACACGACCTTGCCATGGTGTACCCTTGCCCTCCCCGTACGGACCTCCGCCGACATGTTTAGGACGGCGCCAACTTGGCGACAACCGGTCTTGCGAGTCCCAAGAGACTTAGCATGTCTTCCTAAGGGCTTCTTGAGAAGAGCGGATGCCGAGAAAACGCGGAAGTAAATAGCCGCGAAGTACAGCGAAGCATCGGTAACTCAAGGGGCGCCAAAGGCAAGCGAAGCCACTTGGGGCTCGTTTTTTTGCCTTGGGGAGTGCGGTTCAGGTGGGGCCGAGCGCTCGGGTGATGAGAGCGACCGTGGCAGAAGGGTCCTCGACCTCCACCACCAAGCGGGCGTAGCGCTCGTCAGCGAGT
>JADGPI010000073.1 GCA_017882525.1 Thermoleophilia bacterium | reverse complement strand
TCGCCCGGGCGGAGATCGTCCTCGAGTGCGAGATCATGCCCGACGACTTCACGGACGAGGATGCCCTCACCCATGGCGGTTACTGCATGCCCGAGTTCCCGGGCTATGTCGGGCCTGCCCAGAAACATAATCATGTGATCCGGGTGCGCGCCATCACACACCGCCAGAACCCGATATTCCAGATCCTGGTGGGTCCGGGTGAGGAGCACGTCAGCCTCGCCGGCATCCCCACGGAGGCCAGCATCTTCCGGCTCATCGAGAGCAGCATGCCCGGCCTTCTCAAGAACGTGTACTGTCCGTCGTCCGGGGGAGGCAAGTACCTGGCCGTGCTGCAGATCCGTAAGCGCACCGCATACGACGAGGGGCGTCAGCGCCAGGCGGCCTTGGCCGCGTTCACCTCGTTTTCCGAGCTCAAGCACGTGATCATCGTCGACGACGATGTGGACTTATACGACACCAACGACGTGCTCTGGGCCATGACCACCCGGTTCCAGGGAGACGTCAGCACGGTGTTCGTGCCCGGCGTGCGCTGTCACCCGCTGGATCCCTCTTCGTCACCGGAGTTCAATCCGCTGCTGCGCGGTGTGGGCATCGCCTGCAAGACTATCTTCGATTGCACGGCTCCTTTCGCGATGAAGGAGCGCTTCGAACGTGCCCAGTTGATGCCGGTCGATCTCTCGCGATTCTTGCCGGAAGGCTGGGACAACGTCTGACGGGGCAGACTGCGGGCGGGCGGCCCACCGATCAGGCCCGGCGGTCCCCGCGGGCGCCCGGCCGTGTCACCTAAAAGGCCTGGAAACCGCGCGCATCCTTCTAAATAGCTCCACCGCTGGCCATACTGTAGAATGACGGTTGCGGCCGGGACGGTCGCCGGGGCTGCGTAAAACCGGCGAAATCCAGGGGGAAAATTTTGGGGACCAGTGGCGGATCAAACGCCTCCGGTCCTAAGGAAAGGATCGATATGTACTCAGGGGGCTACACCGGCAAGGTTCTTCGGGTCAATCTGACGGACAAGACCTTCACAGAGGAGGCCTTGCCCGAAGACGTGGCCCAGGACTTCATCGGAGGCTCGGGGTTCACGGTCAAGTACCTCTACGACCTGGTCCCGCCCGATTGCGATCCCTTGGGGCCGGACAACAAACTCATCTTCGCTCCCGGCCCCTTCACGGGCACCACCATCCCCTGCGCCAGCCGCATGGCGGTCAACGCTAAGTCGCCGGCTACCGGCGCCATGGGCGTGGCCACCACCGGCGGACATTTTCCTGTGGAGATGAAACGCGCCGGTTATGACGTCATGATCATCGAAGGCAAGGCGGAAGAGCCGACCTATCTGTGGATCAAGGGCGGGGAGGTCAAGTTCCGCTCGGCCAAAGATCTGTGGGGCCTCCCGACCATGGACACGCAGCTGATGATCAAAGACGAGCTCCACGATCAGAACATCCGCGTGTGTTGCATCGGGCCGGCTGGAGAGAAGCTCTCGTACATGGCCTGCATCGTGAACGAGCGCCGGGTGGCGGGCCGCAAAGGCCTTGGTGCCGTTATGGGCAGCAAGAACCTAAAGGCCATCGCTTTGCGGGGCGACTTGCAGATGGACATCGCCGACCACGATAAGTATGACGTGGCTCGCAAGCGCATGCGCGAAGGCATGCGCAAGAGTCCGATCCTCTATCCCGAATTCTCGCGCTATGGCACCTCGACGACCCTCGACTTGACTCAAGCGCTTGGCATCTATCCGACGAAGAACTGGACCGCCACGGGAGTTTTCACCCCGGCGGAGAAGATCGGGGGATACGCGATCGAGGCCTTGGGCACCGGTCGGACCGCCTGTGCCGGATGCCCGGTGGGATGCAGCCAGCTCCGACTGGCCAAAGAGCCGCCCTACGCGGGCTTCTTCACTGAGGGGCCGGAATACGAGACGCTGTACAGCTTCGGGGGCGTGACCGGGGTCGACAACCCCGACGCCATCATCGCCGCCGATCGCATCTCCGACGAGCTTGGGCTGGACACCATGTCGGCGGGGGTCACCATCGCCTTTGCCATGGAACTTTTCGAGCGGGGCATCCTCACCCTTGAGGACACCGGGGGCATGGATCTCCATTTCGGCAACGACGTCTCCATGATCCAACTGCTCCACCTTATGGGAGTGCGTAAAGGTCTCGGGGATATCCTCGCTGATGGCACCAGAGTGGCTGCTCGGAAGATCGGCAAGGGCTCGGAGAAGTACGCCCTCCACGTGAAAGGCCTTGAGCTTCCTGCCTACGACGTGCGGGGAGCTAAAGCGCATGGCCTCAACTTCGCCACTGCCTTCACGGGCGCCGATCACAACAAGGGTTACGCGTTTCAGGAGATCTTCGGCATACCGATCCCGTACGCCGTGGACCGATTTGCCATCGAGGGGAAAGGCGCGCTCACCATGTGGACCCAGGATGCTCGGTGCGCTCTCGCCGACTCGCCGACAATGTGCGTGTTTCTCATGGATATGGCCGTCGCGGACTTCATGTTCGACAACACGGCCGACCTCATGGAAGCGACTACCGGATTGAAATACACTCCCGAGGAAGTGCACCGGGTGGGCGAGCGGATCAACAACCTGGCCCGGGTCTTCAATACGCGCGCCGGGCTCACTCGTGCCGACGACGACCTGCCCGAACGGCTGAAGACAGAACCGATCCCGGAGGGTCCCTCGAAGGGGCAGATGATCTCGCAAGTGGATCTGGACTTCATGCTCGATGAGTACTACGACGCGCGCGGCTGGACCCGCGATGGCATTCCGACTCGCGCCAAACTCGAAGAACTCCACATGGGCTATGCCGCAGACGACCTGGGCATATAGTGTCCCGGGGTTCTAGAGCTTACGTCGCAAACGACTGAGACGATGCCGGCGTCGGGGACCATAACGGTCAAGGTCCGGTCGATCGCTCTGCTCAAGACTCTGCTTGGGCAGGGCGAGTTGGATCTGAGCCTCCCGGAGGGGACCCAGGTAGACGGCTTGCTTTCGGTACTCACCGAGCGGAGCGAGGGCAGGCTGGCTTCGTATCTCGCTGAACCGGCGGAGAAGAGTGCGCACGCGCCGCTCAGGGTGATGGTGAATGGACGCGACACCACTGCGCTCGCTGGGAGGCAGACCGTTCTCAAAGAGGGCGACGAGGTGCTCATCATGATCCCCATCGCTGGAGGCTAGTTCCGGCTTGGGTCCGGTGGCGGCTTTTGGGGCCAGGGTTCCCGCTCCGGCTCCACAGTCGCGCCCGACCGAAGGCGTCGAAGACACGACCGAATGGAAAGCAGGAGAAGGCATGAAGAAGATCGACCTGGAGACACATTTTGCGACCCACACCTGGGTCGATGCCCTTTACTCCAACGAAGACTACCCACGATTCATGGACGATCCAGCCACCGGCAAGCGTCGTCTGTACTATGCGGCGAACACCTTCGAACCGCACGGCGATTTCCTGCTCAACCGGCTACTGGATCTTGGTCCCGACCGCATCGCGGGGATGGACGCGAGCGGTATCGACCTGGCGGTAGTCTCGCTCACGTCGCCGGGTTGCGAGCAGCTCGACCCCGCGGTAGGGACAAAGGTGGCCCATGCGGTCAACGACGAGCTGGCGGCTGCTGTAGCCAAGTACCCGGGCCGGCTTGCCGGCTTCGCGGCGCTGGCTCCCAAGGACGCCGACGGGGCGGTCAAAGAGCTCGAGCGTGCTGTGAAAGAGCTTGGCTTCAAAGGCTGGAAGACCCACTCCAACTTCGGGGATTCCTATCTGGACGAAAAACGGTACTGGCCGGTTCTCGCCAAAGCCGAGGAACTGAACGTGCCGATCTACCTACACCCTGCCGCCCCCATGATCCCCCAGCTTCGCACATACGGACTGGCCCTGGCCGGGGCGGCGTTCGGCTTTGGAGTGGAGACGGCGACCGCCATGGTCCGGCTGGCCCTGAGCGGAGCCTTCGACGCCTTCCCGAAACTCATGATCATCCTTGGCCATTACGGAGAGGGCCTGCCGTTTCTCATGCAGCGGATCGATCATGCTTTCCTCCGCCCGCACACGAGGGATGATGCGGGGACGGTGCCGGACATCAAGCGGTATCCCAGCGACTATCTCCGGGACAACATGGTGGTGACCACGAGCGGCAACTATCTGCCCGCGGCCTTCAAGTGCACGCGTGAGGCCCTTGGCATGGAAAAGATCATGCTCGGCACCGACTATCCGTACGAGGAGATGCCGGAGAGCATCAGCTTCATCGAGGCTCTTCCGATGACGGACGGCGAGAAAGCCATGCTGTATTCCGGAAACGCCGGGACGGTCGGGTTCACGGTCTAGCGCGGCGCTCGGCGCGGGTGCGGCCTAGGCCGCGGCTAGAATGGCCGGCGCGGCGGCCGTCTGTCCCTCGAGTCGGCGTTCGCCGGCTCCGTCAGTCTGCGCCGCCGGCAGTGAGCGCCTGGGTTAGCTTGGGGAAAGAGTCGTACATGTGAGGCAGGTGGATGGCCTCAATGTAATCGTTCTGGAAGTCACTGTCTGTGGCCAACTCGACATACTCTACGCGCTCCGCCACTTGAGCCGCCTCACGACGTTTGCTGAGGTTGACGAGTGCCAGGCGGGCTCCATGCCCGGCGGCATTGCCCACTGAGGTCACCAGGCCTGGTTCGCAGTCCGGCAGCAGTCCGATGGACATGGCCTGCACAGGATCGATGTAGCTCCCGAACGCACCGGCCAGGACGATCCGGTCCGGCGCGTCTGCGCCGTACCTCCTCAGCAGGGTCTTCGCGCCGGCATACAGGGCGGCCTTGGCCAATTGCACCGCGCGGACGTCCTTGAGGGAGATGGTGATGGCCCTTCCCAGCGCCGTTTCCTCGGGCCGGGCGAGGACGAACTTCGCCGGCCTGCCGTCCTCCACGATGAGGCGCTCATGGCGAAGGTCGGGGTTGAAGTTGCCGCGCTTGAGGATCACCCCAGCGCCCAACATCTGAGCCACCGCATCGATGATCCCGGAACCGCAGATTCCTCGCGCCCTCACGATGGCCGGAGGGTTCTCGTCGCTCCATCCAGCGAGGCCGATCACTTTGAACCGTACGTCCAGCGTGA
>JADGPI010000072.1 GCA_017882525.1 Thermoleophilia bacterium | reverse complement strand
CCGAACGGCGAGATCTTGGGCGGATTCGGCAACCTTTGGAACTCGCCGGTCAATAGTCAGAGCTTGGCGGCTGCCCGGAACGGTCGTCCGGCTTTCTACGACGTGGATGGTCCGGGCGTAGACAAGGATTACCGCCTGTATACCCTGCCGGTGCTTGCCGGTCAGAACGTGGTGGGCTACGTGCAGGTTTTTCAGAGCCTCGACTCGGTGGAAGAGACTCTTGCCGAGCTTTTGGCTGCCCTTCTCATCGGCGGCGTGGTCATCACCGTCGCTGGTGGGCTCGGGGGCTACTTCCTTGCCGGCCGAGCGCTTGCGCCCATCGACTCCATCACCAGGACCGCCCGGCGCATCTCCGCCCGCGATCTTTCGGCTCGCCTCAACATAGCCACCAGTGACGACGAAGTGGGACGGCTAGCCTCGACCTTCGACGACATGCTCGAGCGTCTCGAGAGCTCGTTCAAGCGCGAGCGTCAGTTCACGGCTGACGCCTCTCATGAGCTGCGCACCCCGTTGGCCGCCATGGAGGCGATCCTCAGCGTCATCCGCTCCGAGCCCCGGCAGACAACCGAGTATGAGCAGGCTTTGGACGATCTCGCGGAAGAGACCGCCCGGCTCCGCTGCCTCGCCGAAGACTTGCTACGGCTGGCCCGTGGGGCGCAGCCGCTGGCGGCCGAGCTCGTGCCGGTGGACATCTCCACCCTCGTCGAAGATGTGGCCGACGCGCTCAGCCCGCTGGCCGAGGCCAAGGGTCTGTATCTCGAGTGCGAAGCGACCCCGGGCCTGACCCTCATGGGGGATAGCGACAGCCTGATCCGCGTGTTTCTCAACTTGGTAGACAACGCCATCAAGTTCACGGAAAACGGAAGAGTAACGGTCAAAGCATTTTCCGACGATAGTGCCGTTGTCGTGGAAGTGAGCGACACCGGCGTCGGCATCCCGCCGGAGCGCCTGCCGAGCGTCTTCGAGCGCTTCTACCGGGCGGACTCCTCCCGCTCTACACCGGGCACCGGCCTAGGGCTCGCGCTCGCCCTGCAGATCGTCCAGAACCATGGGGGGACGCTCGCCGCTCGCAGCGCCGAGGGGGAGGGGTCAACGTTTACGGTGCGCTTTGAAGAGGCTTTGGACCGGGCAAAGCGCCTACATGAATGAATTGGGCGCTAACCTTCATCTGAACTTCATGCCGGCCGCTTAGCCTACAGTCCAGGAGGGTGAGTATTCCCTCTTCTCGAGCTGTAGGAGGTGGCCCATCACACGCATCAGGCTGATCACCTTGGTTACCGGAGATGTTCCCGGCTTCGCGGCTGATCCCGACACGGCAGCCAACATCCGCGGTCATCAGTCCAGCGAGAACGACAGCCCCTCCGCTGTCTCTCGCGACCACGCGCCACGGTGGCCAGGAGTCATCTCGCCTCGCTCGGTTCCCATCCTCCGAGCAACGCACGCCTAACCACTCCTCAGCATTCTCTGCCCCTGGCGCCCTCCAGGGGCAGAGGCCCTTCTTCCAGGCGATGAGCGGGCTTTCGGTGCCGCGTGTGCGGCGGTCCGCGCCGCGCGCAGGCCCATGATGGGAGTGATCCGTGATCTCTAGGCCGCATCCAGCAGCGAGTCAGCCGGTGCTCCACGGGCGAGCCAGTCGTCTGGCGATCTGTAGCTACGAGAACTCGCGCTATCGCACCAGGTTCTGGCCGGGTCGCAAGTATGAAGACCGGGCCGAACGGATCGCACTTGCCAAGATGCTACCCCCGACGGGGAAACGGCTGTGCGAGATCGGAGCTGGTTTCGGCCGCCTGGCCGACGAGTACGCGGGATACGACTGCGTGGTGCTGCTCGATTACTCTGTGTCGCTCCTTCGCGAAGCGGCCGAGCGCCTCGAGAACGATCCCCGGTTCATCTTCGTCGCAGCAGACCTCTACGATCTTCCCTTTGCCGATTCGGCCCTTGACAGCGTAGTGACGGTACGAGTCCTGCACCATGTCGTGAACCTGCCGCTCGCATTTGCTCAGATCGCGAGGGTGCTGCGGCCTCGAGGCGCCTATGTCACTGAGTTCGCCAAAAAGCGGCACCTGAAGGCGCGGCTTCGCCGGTGGCTGACCCGCCGTGGGCCGGACCTCGACAATCTGGAGCCGCACGAGTTCGTCCGGCTGAACTTCGATTTCCACCCGCGCCAAGTCGTTCAAGCTCTCGGCTCCGCGGGTTTCAGGCTCAAAGAAGAGCGGGCGGTCTCGACCTTCCGCGTGGCCGCGTTGAAGCGACTGGTGCCTTCCTGGCTTCTCGCCTGGGCAGACGGCCTGCTTCAGCGCCCGTTGGCCGGCCGGGACCTGACTCCCAGCATCTTCTTAAGCACAGAGTCGGGCAAGCCCGGCGACGCCCAGCTCAATCGCATGTTGTGGCGGTGCCTAACGTGCGGATCGACTGATTTCGAGGCTTCGGGAGAGGGGCTCGTCTGCAGGGCCTGCGGACGGATCTACCCCATCCTGGAGGACATCATCGATTTTCGGTAGGAGGTCGGCGGCGTCGGGTCGTGCCCGGCCGGCTGGGCACGACGGCGCATCCCCACGTCCTCGTAAACGGCCTCGAATTCCTCGAGCGTCCGCGCGAGAGCATGCTTCTGGATGATCTCCAGGCTGTTTGCAGCCATACGCCGGTGAAGCGCAGGATCCGTGAAGAGCGCCTGCATTCTTTGGGAAAGACCCTCAGGGTCGCCTTGCTTGAAGAGATAGGCGTTCTCGGCGTCGTGGGCCAGCTCGGGTAGTGCCATGGCGTCAGCGGCGAGGACAGGCAGCCCTGAAGCCATCGCTTCCATCGTAGCGATGCTCTGCAGCTCGGCCGTACCGGCCATCACGAAGCAGTGCGCCGCGCGGTACAGCGCGGGAAGATCGGCATCGGGAACGAACCCGAGGAAAGTCACCCGTCCGTCCAGGCCAAGTTTGCCTGCCTGCCGTTCCAGCCGCTCTCGCTGAGCGCCGGTCCCAGCGATGACGAAGTGCATAGGGATCCTGCCAGGAAGCCGCCCCACCGCTCGCAGAACGAGGTCGAGGTTCTTCTCCTTGTCCAGCCTTCCCACGTACAGCAGCAGTGGCACCTGAGGGAGACGGTAGGCGCTCTTGAACTCGTCGTCACTCTTGCCGGGACTAAACCGCTCGAGGTCGATACCGTTGGAGATCACTTTGATCTCTCGCGAGAAGCCGTTCCGTTTCATGTACTCCGCGGCAGTCCGGGTGGGAGTGGTCACCTGGTCGAGGTCCTCATAGACGCGGCGGAACTTGCGCCACAGCCGACGCCGGAGCCGCGCGTCGAGGGAAGCCGGAAGATGGGCATAGTGCGTGAGATTCTCCGGCATGAAGTGATTGGTGCCGACGACGGGGATCCCCAGGAGCTTCGCGTTCTGGATCATGGCCTGAGAGATCGGAAAATGGCCCTGGGCGTGGACAACGTCCGGCCGAAAACCGCGCAGAACCGCCGCTGCTGTTCGGTCAAGCTCGACGGGCAGAGCGATACGCATGTCTTTGTAGAAGAACACGGGGACCGAGCGAAAACCGTATACGTCGACACCAGCGACGGCAAAATGCCCGGCGTGAAAGGACATGGAAGGCGCAGTCACCAGCACCTGGTGGAGGCGCTCCGTCAGGTGCACCGCCAGTCTCTGGGCAAAGTAGGAGGCTCCATTCACCTGGGGGTAGTAACTGTCGGTGGTGATGAGTACACGCATGGTTGGAATCAGACTCCTGTCAACGGAACTGCCGGGCAAATCTTCGTGGGATCAGATAAGTCATCGCCGCCAGCACGGTCACTGCGACCATGCCCAGGGCAAGATAGTTGAGGACGTTGCCGGCCTGACCGTAGGCCTTGCCGAAGTAATAGCCGAAAATAAGGAGCGCAAGTGACTTCGGCAGTGTCGCCGCCAGATTGTATAGGATGAAGCGACGTGGCCGGACCCTGGCGACGCCCGCCCCCACCAGCACGAGCGACCCCACAGCGTGAGTCAGCTTGCCGATGACCAGCGTCTTCCCGCTGTGCCTCTCAAAATGCTTCTCGATGCGCAGGAGGCGTTCCGGGGTGATGCCCAAGTACTTGCCCCAGCGGCCACTGATCCCTCGCCTTCCCCACCGCCCGGCTGCATACCAGACACAGTCGCCGGTGACATCCCCCGCGACCACTATGAGGTAGACGAGGAACGGGCTCACGTAGCCTTGCGATGCCAGGAACCCGGCGATGATCGTGACGATAGGGCCCTCGAACACCGTAAGCGGGAAAAGCAGCGCGTACGTGTAAGTGGCCAGCAGAGGAAAAAGGTGGGCGAGCGTCAGGATGGGGTATCTACCTCAGCAGTTCGTCCACTACAGGATCCTACGGGCGCCGTAGTAGCTACCGCGAAATACGTTGCTGATCTGGACCTGGGACCCTGTTGCGTTGATCATCTGACCGTTCCCGATGTAGATACCCACATGGTGGATCGGGTTGTAGAAGAACACCAGGTCGCCGGGCTGGAGCTGGTCCTTGGGGACGGACGTGCCGTAGTCGTACTGCATGCGGCTCGAGTGTGGCAGGCTCACCCCTACTTTCGCGTACACGTACATGACCAACCCGGAGCAGTCGAAGCCACTCGGGCTGGATGCCGCCCATACATAAGGCACCCCCAGGTATTGCATCGCGATCTCGACCACCTTGGCGCCGGTGGCGGAAGAGGGCACCGTGCCGCCGCCCCCGTTGTCGCCCGAGTTCCCGCCAGAGCCGCTGGAGTCGCCGGAGCCAGAGCTATCGGTGGTCGCGCTGGAGCTTCCGCCGCTGCCAGCAAAAGTCCCGGTGCCGTTCGAATTGCTGGCTTTGGCCCGCGCCGCGGCGGCTGAAGCCGCCTGGAGCGCCGCCTTGCGGGCCGCGGCGTCGGCCGCGGCTTTGACAGCTGCCGCCTTTGCCGCCGCCCTGGCTGCTGCTGCCAGTTGAGCTTGCCTCGCGGCCTCGGCTTTCTGCAGCTGCGCTACCTGCGCTTCCTTGCCCTTGAGAGCTTGTTTCTGCGTGGCCAGCTGTTGCAGCACCTTCTGCTTCGCGACTGCAGTCTGGGCCGAGTAGGTCCTCTGTTGTTCGAGTTGGGCCGTCAACTTGGCCTGGCGGTCGACCACCTGGGCTTTGGAGGTCTCGACCTGCTTGACTACCTGGGCGTCCTGCTGGCTGATGCGACTCAGCTGATCGAACCGGTTGACGAGGTCTGAGAAGCTGTTCGCGTTCAGGAGAACGCTGAGCATGCCCGTCTGTCCGTCCTTGTAGATGCGGACGAGCCTTTGGCTGAGTTGATCCTCGGCAGCCGTCAGGTTCTTCTGAGCCACGCCCAGCGCGACGGAGGTCTTCTTGACCGAGGTCTGTGTCTGCGCAAGCTGCTGATTGGCGTAGTCGTAGTTCTCGGTTGCCTTGCTGAGGTCGTCGTCGAGCTTGTTGATGAGGTCGCTCAGCGCCTGAGCTTCGCTCTTGGCCTTGCCGATCGCCGGCGTGTCGGCACGCGCGACCCCGTAGCCGGAGAGCGTCATGAGAGAAGCGATCAAGAAAAGCGCGAGAATGCGCCAGCGGATAGCGTGTTCGTTACGGCTGTAGACGGACAGTTTCCCCTCCTCATCGGCCTCGGTTCAGGCACGTGCCCGGCACGGGGCCAGTCAGCCGCGATCGAGGACAGCTCCGAGTCTACGGCGACTAGATTAAAAGTGGATGAACGCGACAAGCCGGCGCCGCCGCTCTAGCCCGATGCCAAATACTGCGCGAGCTGTGGCCGTCCACCTTCTGTTGCGAAGTTCGATTGTGTATGTTTGTGCTCGAAACCACGCATGGGAGGTCTGGTATTGCCGGAGGCGACGACAGGTTTGACAGGGGTGCGGGCCGTCGCTTTTGCGTGCATCGCTGGGGTCGCTGCCTGTGCCGGCCTCTATCTCACCAGCCTGTACAGCTACGATCTTTTCCACAGCCTCGTCGAGATCTTCGGTGTGGTCGTAGCAGTCGCGATCTTCATCGTGGCCTGGAACACCCGGCGGTTTCTCGCCAATCGCTATCTCCTTTGTCTGGGAGTGGCCTATCTCTTTGTGGGAGTAGCGGACGTCCTCCACACCCTCTCCTATCAAGGGATGAACGTCTTCACCGGTTACGGCAACGATCTGCCGACTCAGCTCTGGCTCGCAGCCCGCTTCCTGCAGGCGTTCGCTCTGTTCTTGGCACCACTCCTGATGAGCCGGAGACTGGACGTCCGCTTCTACCTGGGGATCTTCGGAGGGCTCACCGCGGTGTTGCTCGCCCTTATCTTCTTCAAGGTCTTTCCGGCCGCGTTCATAGATGGGCGGGGGCTCACTCCGTTCAAGATCGGCAGCGAGTACGCGATCTCGGCCGTCCTCTTGGCCGGGTTCTTTCTTCTCGTCTGGCGGAGAACATTTTTCGAGAGGTCGGTCTTCCTCCTGTTGGGCGCCTCTATCCTGGTCACCATCGTCTCGGAGTTGATGTTCACGTTCTACCGCTCGCCGTTCGGATTGCCGAATCTTGCCGGTCATCTTCTGAAGGTAGTCGCGTTCTATCTCGCTTACAAAGCGGTGGTGGCCACGGCCTTGACCCGTCCGTATGTATTGCTGTTTCGTGAGTTGAAACAAAGCGAAGAGGCTCTGCGCAAGAGCGAGGAATTCCAGAGGAGCATCGCCGACGTTCTTCAGGAGGCCATGCTCGCGGTGCCGGAGGGCATGCCGGGGATAAAGATGGGGCACCTCTACCACTCTGCCACTGAAGCCGCTCGGGTGGGGGGTGATTTCCTCGACGTATTCGCCGTCGGAGCCGGCTCTATCGGCCTGCTCATTGGGGACGTGTCCGGGAGCGGCCTCCGCGCGGCTGCCCTGACCTCTCTCGTGAAGGACACCATCAAGGCATACGGATATGAGGGCGTGAGCCCCGCGGTCGCGATGGAGAAGACCAACCTTGTGCTGACCAGGGCGGCGAATGCCGGAAGTCGCGGCGAGACTCAGTTCGTGACCGCCTTCTACGGTGTGCTGGACACCGCCACGGGTCGTCTGACCTACTCGGTATCTGGCCACCCGCCGGGGATCGTCCGCCACAACTCGGAAACGGTCTTTCTCAGCGGTTGTTCGCCGGTGCTGGGTGTGTTCGAGACCGTTGGGTTCCAAGACGGCGAGACCCACCTGGGCCCCGGCGATCTACTGGTGCTCTACACGGACGGCCTGACCGAGGCCCGCTCGCAAGGAGAGTTCTTCGGGGAGCAAAGGCTGCTCTCCCTAGTCGCGACGATGGGCGACCGACCGGTGTCGGAAGTACCTCAGGCCATATTCACGGGGGCGTTGGAGTTCACCGGCGGGAACTTCTCCGACGACGTCGCCATCCTGGCGGTGGCGCTGGAATAGCCGGCCGCAGCGGAGCATCGCCGCACGCTCCGGGCAGAGGTGGAACAGGATGAAAGTATCGCAGTCGGTCTTTTTGGGTGTCCCCCTGATCCGGGTGGAAGGGGAAGTGGACCACTCATGCGGCGCCGACCTGCAGGCGGTGGTGCGCGACACGGTCGATATGGGGGCCGAGCGGATCCTCATGGATCTCGAGTCCTGCGCGTACCTGGATAGCGCTGGTCTGAGCGTTCTCCTGAGGCTGGTGGAACACCTAGGCGCCCGGGGATGGGTGGGGGTGGTGAGTCCCACTCGGATGACTCTTCGCCTCTTCGATCTGGCAGGCTTAACGGCGAGGCCCGGCTTTCGCGTGTTCGCCTCTCTGGACGATGTGCGTTCAACGCTGAGCGGATGCGAGTAGGTTTCAGGAGGCCGCGTTCGTTGGCTTGAGGCGACAAAGAAAGGGCGCTCGAAGGTCGGGTTTCGAGCGCCCAGAGAAGTAGGAGTCAGGGCCGCGGATTGCGCGTGATCCCCAGGGAGGGAACGCGACCTATGCTCCTTGCGTGCATAGTAGACGAAAGCCAATAAAGCGAGCGTAAAGGTCCAGAGCGAGCAAGGTATTCCGGACGTGAGCAACATCCAATCGGACGAGGAGCAGTGACGACCCCGCGGCCAACGCGCGGCGCTCCTTTGACGCGCGCCGCGACCGGGAGTGACTTGCCGCGGGGCCGGCCACGCACTGCCTCCCGATACTTGCCCGTTTTCGCCCTGGCGATGCTGGCACTAGTCTGGGGTTACAACTGGGTGCCGATGAAGCTCGGCATCCCCTATTCCGGGGCGTTGGTGTTCGCGGCCCTGCGCACCTTTCTGGGGTCGGTCGTCCTTTTTGCGCTGCTTCCGGTGCTGGGACGCCCGCTCCGACCCAGGGCACTCGGATGGACGCTCCTGCTGGGTCTCCTCCAGACCGGCGCCTTCACGGGCCTGGTGATGGGGGCTCTCGAACGTGGCGGCGCCGGGACGACCGCCGTACTGTCGAACACGATGCCCTTCTGGCTACTGTTGATGGCCTGGGTGGGGCTGGGCGAGAAGTTGCGCGGGGCCCAGTGGTTGTCAGTCGGACTCGCGCTTTGCGGGCTGGTACTCATCATCAGCCCGTGGCGGCTGCATGGCGCGTTCAGCGCACTGCTTGCGGTGGCGAGCGCGATCTTCTGGGCGGCGAGTGCCGTAGTCGCCAAGCTTCTCAGACGCCGCCACGATGTCGACCTGCTGTCTCTCACGGCCTGGCAGATGCTTCTTGGGTCCCTACCGCTCGTACTCATCGCCGGGATCACCTCTACCAAGGCCCCGATATGGTCGGGCACTCTCATCTGGACGGTCGCCTACAACGTGATCTTCGCGACGGCGTTGGGGTGGTTCCTGTGGCTGTACGTGCTGCACGCGCTGCCGACAGGTGTGGCGGGCATCGGCAATCTTGGCACCCCGGTGATCGGGGTGCTGGCTTCTTGGCTACAGCTTGGTGAGCGACCCAGCGTCAATGAGACAATGGGGATTGTCTTGGTCATCTCGGCCTTGGGAGTGCTGGTACTCAGAGGGATAGTGCCCCGGTCACGCCCGGCGGCCGTTGCGGCTGTGCCGGCGGTTGCGGAGCCACCTGTGGGCGACAATCAGCGGCGGCTTCCCGGCGGTTAGGCCGGCAAGAACACTGAGAAGGTCGAGCCCTTGCCTTCCTCGCTCGTGAGTTCCAGTCGACCGCCTGCCCGCTCCACTAGCCGCTTTGCGATGGCCAAGCCCAGGCCGTTGCCTTCCAGGCCGCGGGTCTCCTCGCGCTTCTCTCGGAAGAACTCGCTGAACACATCGGCCACGTGCTCCGCGGCTATACCGAAGCCGGTGTCGGTCACATCGATGCGCACCCACTCACCCTCCAGCGCGGCTCGAACGTGCACCGTTCCACCATCACGGTTGTACTTGACGGCGTTGCCGACGAGGTTGGCGACGATCATGTCGAGATCGTCGACGGGGAGCAAGACGGGTGGGAGATCGGGGGCGACCTCCGCCGTTGCTGCGATATCACGCGCGGCCAGGCGCTCTTTCTGTGCCTCCAGGGCTGCATCGATCACGGGTCGCACAGCGAGAAGTTCCGCCTGGGCAGGGTCGCGAGCCTGCTCGCTCCGAGACAGGGACAGCAGGTCGCCGATGAGCTCGACCAGTCCGTCGATGCGCACTTCGGCACGCTGCAACATGGGGATGTAGGGGTCGATCTGATCGCCGAGACTCTTGTCGGTAGCCACCTCGACCAGGCTCCGCACGGCGCCCAGCGGCGACTTGAACTCGTGGACCATGGTCCGGATGAAGCGCTCCTTCTCCATGGCGAGACGCCGGACCTCCGAAATGTCAGACAGCGTCAGGATGCGCCCGAGGGCGGCGGCGTCTTCGGCACGGAAAGTGACGATGCTCGCCATGTAGCTCCGCTCGCCAAGAGTGAGCTGCGTCACAGTCCTATCCTTGACTGGCGCGGCCAGTTTTCCCGCCAGCGGCGCGAGCGGCCCCTGGGCAAGGACTTCTTGGGCGGGCCGCCGTAGCACCCGGTCTTCGGCGATCCCGAGCAGGGAGGTCAT
>JADGPI010000010.1 GCA_017882525.1 Thermoleophilia bacterium | reverse complement strand
TTGGACGTTCGCACCGTTCGAAGGACGGGCGCGCTCGCATCCAAGAAGTCCTAGACCGTTCCCGCGCACTGTTGGGGGTGCCGGACGACTATCTGATCGGCATAGTGCCGGCGTCTGATACGGGCGCGGTGGAAATGGCCCTGTGGTCTATGCTCGGCCCGCGCGGAGTCGATGTCCTCGCTTGGGAGAGCTTCGGCCAGGGTTGGGTCACGGACATCACGAAGCAACTCAAGCTTCCCGACGTGCGGGTTCTTGCCGCGGACTACGGTCGGATCTGCGATCTCGCGCAGGTGGATTGCGATCGCGACGTGGTCTTTACCTGGAACGGCACCACCTCTGGGGTGAGGGTGCCGAACTCGGCCTGGATCGCCGAGCGGCGCGAGGGTCTCGTCATATGCGACGCGACGTCCGCCGTCTTTGCCATGGAAGTGCCTATCGGCAGGCTCGACGTGGTCACCTACTCCTGGCAGAAGGTCTTGGGCGGCGAGGGGCAGCACGGCGTGCTGATCCTCGGTCCCCGGGCGGTGGAACGGTTGGAAAGCTATCAGCCCGCCTGGCCGCTTCCCAAGATATTCCGTATGACCAAGGGCGGAAAGGTGAACGAAGGCATCTTCCAGGCGGATACCATCAACACGCCGTCGCTTCTCTGCGTGGAGGACGCTTTGGACGGGCTGAAGTGGGCCGAAGGGATCGGCGGGCTGCCTGCGTTGGTGCGCAGGAGCGAGGCGAATCTGGCGGCTGTGGCCGATTGGGTAAGCCGCACGCCGTGGGTGGAGTTCCTGGCGGAAGACCAGGCGATCCGCTCGTGCACGTCCATCTGTCTCAGGATCGTCGACCCGTGGTTCACCGGCCTGCCGGCCGAGGATCGTGCGAAGGCGTCGAAGAAGGTAGCTTCTCTCTTGGAGACTGAAGGCGTGGCGTATGACATCGCCCCCTACAGGGAAGCGCCTCCGGGGCTCCGCTTGTGGGGTGGCGCCACCGTGCAGCGGGCCGACCTCGAGGCATTGTTCCCTTGGCTTGACTGGGCCTATGAGGAGGTCAAAAAGGGTTAGGCGCGTTCTCGGGATGAAGCGGAAGCTCGGTGGCCAGCCGCCCGCCCAAGGGGCCGCCCTTACACAGAAAGCCCGAGGCTAAGCCCCGGGCTTTCTGAAATCCCACTCACACAAGAACACAAGACGGCCAAATCCTACCGGCGAAGCTCACGCTTCGGCGCCGGCGAGTCTCGAGGGCCGGCGGCTTGAAATGCCCCGCAAGGTCGCTAGATCAGCTCTGGTCCGTTGTCTCGGCCTTGACGGTGGTTTCCGCCGCGGTCGTGGTCTCGGCTTTGACTTCAGTCGCGGTCACATCTTCTTTGAGTGCGGCCTTGACCTCGTCTGAACTCTCCTTCAGACCTTTCTTGAAGCCGGTGATCGAACGGCCAAGCGACGAGCCGAGATCAGGCAGCTTCTTGGGACCGAAGATGAGCAGCGCAATTATCAGAACGATGGCTATCTCCCACGGTCCTATCCAACTAGGCATCCAACACTCTCCTCGTTAGCACTCCGAACCTTCCATCGGATGCCTCATTATCTCATGGTTCTCTACGGTGCGCACCTGCCGGTGGTCAAGCCGACGAGAGCCGCTACGAGCACGCACTGGTTCGAACAAGTTTTGTTCAGAAGAAATCCTTCAGCCGCCGGCGGATGTCCTCCGTTGTTACCGGGCCTCCCTCCGCCTCGGCATCCTGGGCCCCCGGTGCGGAGCCGGCCGGGGCGACCAGATCCGAGGCTGGGCGCTGGTCGAAGAACCGGCGCACGTCTTCCGAGACGAAGCGCGAAAGCAGGGCATAGCCGTGGACGTCGCTGAAGGTGCGCGGGAAGCTGTAGTACCGCAAGGGAAAGCAGACATACAGCCAGTCCTTGGCTCGGGTGAGGGCCACGTAGAAGAGCCGGCGCTCCTCTTCGATCTCCTCCGCTTTGCCGGTAGCCATGTCGGACGGGATGTTGCCGTCCACCGCGTGGATGACGTACACGGCGTCCCACTCGAGACCCTTGGCGGAGTGCATGGTGCTGAGGATCAGGAAGTCCTCGTCGAGGAGCGGAGGCCCGGCCAGATCTTCCGTGTACGCCGGTGGATCGAGGGTGACCTCCGCGAGGAACCGGGCCCGGTCGGGGAAGCGTGCCGCCATCCACTCGAGTTGCTCGATGTCCGCGATCCGGGCACGCGCATTATCGTAAAGGCGTTCCAGAAGAGGCGTATAGAAGAGTCTGATCCGTTTGATCTGAGAAGCGAGATCGCCGGGTTCGCGACTCCCGATGCCGGCCATGAGCGCGACCAGGCCGTTCCACGCTTGAGTCGCGGGAGTGGGCGTTGGAGCGGCGGCCCAGGTGGCAAAAGGCCCGGGCGGAGACGGGCCGGCCCGGTCAAGGACAGCGGTCTGGTCTCCGCCATCCACGGCATTTGTGGGCGCCGCTTCGGCAGACGCGGCTTGGGCATATGCAGCTTCGGTGGCGGCGGCTTCGAAGGCCGCGGTTTGGGGGGTCGGCTCGTCGAGCGCGGTGGCGGGCGCCAACATGCCGGCCGCGAGGCTGTCCACCAGGGCCCGTGCTCGCTTGGGCCCTATGCCGGGCAACAGCATCAGAACCCGGGTGCCCGCCATGAGATCGCGCGGGTTCTCCGCCAGGCGGAGGAAAGCCATGAGGTCTTTCACGTGCGCGGTCTCCACGAAGCGCAGGCCGCCGTACTTGTGAAAGGGGATGTTGCGCCGGGTGAGTTCCAGCTCCAGCGCCAGGCTGTGGTGAGAGGCGCGGAACAGCACGGCTTGGCGACGCAGGGCCAGTCCGGCCTCCCGATGATCCAAGATCTGCCGGATGACGAACTCGGTCTGCTCATCCTCGTCTTCGCAGGAGACCAGTTGCGGCTTCGCCCCTTCTTCACGGCGTGACCAGAGGTTCTTCGTATGGCGCTCGGCCGCGGCGGCTATCACCTGGTTGGTGGCGTCCAGAATAGGCTGAGTGCTCCGGTAGTTCTGCTCCAGCGTGACAATGTGCGTCCCCGGGAACTCCACGGGGAAATCGAGGATGTTCCTCACCGTGGCGGCTCTGAACGAATAGATGGCCTGAGCGTCGTCTCCCACAGCGGTAAGATCTTGCCCCCCCGGGCAGAGCATGTGCAGGATCTCAGCCTGGAGGCGGTTCGTGTCCTGGTATTCGTCCACAAGGACGCTTTCGAAGCGGGCGCGAACGGACCGGGCCACGCGCTTGTCGGACAGAAGACCATGCCAGAAAAGCAGGAGGTCATCGTAATCGAGGACGACCTGAGCCTCCTTGCGGTCGACGTACGTGCCAAAAAGGCGGCGCAGGTCGTCGACCTCGTCTTTGCACCAGGGGAAGTGCGCCTCCACGGCTTCTTCGACCGGTTCGCGCGCGTTGACGCAACGGCTGTAGATGTCCATGCACGTGCCCTTGAGCGGAAAACGGCGGTCGTTCTTGGAAAGGCCCAGTTCGGCGCGAATGACGCCCATGAGGTCTTCGGCATCGCCGCGATCGAGGATGGTGAAGGATGGTGCCAGGCCGATGGAACGACCGTGCAGGCGGAGCAAGCGAGTGGCGGTGGCGTGGAAGGTGCCACCCCAGACCCTGCCGGCAGCGACTGTTCGCGCGGGGGTGCGCCCCGGATCGCTCTCGGCGAAGTCAGCGCTCTTGCCGGACTCGGCGCACGCGCCAGAGGCGGCGCCCTCGTCGAAAGCGGCACTCTCGTCGAAGCCGGCGGCCCGCTCGAATTCGGCCATACCCGGAGAAGCGGCAGCCCTCGCCCGGCGCGTCTCGGCCTCCAACCGGCGCAGGATCCCGTCCACCCGCCTGAGCATCTCGGAGGCTGCGCGGCGGGTGAAGGTGAGAAGGAGGATGCGGCTCGGGTCGGTGCCCATGGCGATCTTGTATGCCACGCGGTGTGCAAGGGTGGCCGTCTTGCCGGTGCCTGCGCCAGCCACGATGAGTAATGGTCCCTGGCCATGCAGACACGCTTCGCGCTGCTGCTCGTTCAGCTCCGCGAGGATGGTGTAAATCGGGGCGTCTGTCCCGTTCGGTTGGCCACCGGTGGCGTTCAGCCTGTCGCCCTCCTGCCGTGCCTAGATGTGCCTGCTCACGGGTAGGATACAGCCATCAACGGACAGGAAGGGACGTGACCTTATGAAGATGATCTGGAAAGGGGCCATATCGTTCGGCCTGGTCTCGATTCCCGTCCGGATGTACCCCGCGACCGAGGCGAAGACCGTGACCTTCCACCAGCTCCATGACAAAGACGGGGCGCGGATCTACTACTCTCGCGTGTGCTCGCAGGACGGTGAGGAGGTCCCTTACGATCACATCGTCCGTGGTTACGAATACGAAAAGGACCGCTTCGTGTCCCTCACTGACGACGACCTGCGCGCGGTGCCGACCCGCTCGGCCCGTACCATTGATCTCTTCGAGTTCGTCGATGCCGACTCCGTGGATCCGTTCTTCTTCGACCGTCCGTACTACCTCGAGCCGGAAGAATTGGGCCTGAAGCCGTATCAGCTATTGCGGCGCGCCATGGAGCAACAGGGGAAGATAGCCATCGGGAAGCTCGCTCTCCATGCCAAGGAACATCTGGTCTCCTTGCGCCCGGCGGGGATGATGATCGTGCTGGAGACGATGCACTGGCCCGACGAGATACGCGAGGCAGCGTTTCCTATCCTGCACGAGGAGCCGACTATTCGGCCGCAGGAGTTGGAGATGGCAGAGCGGCTAGTGGACAGTCTCTCTGCCGAGTGGCGTCCGGAGGAGTTCAAGGACGAATACCGCGAGGCGCTGCTGACGCTCCTCCGAGACAAGGTGGCCGGCAAGAAACTCGAAGCGCCGGTGGAGGAGAAACCGGGCGAGGTGGTCGACTTCGTCGCGGCGCTCCAGGCTAGCGTCGAAGCCGCTGAGAAGCGGGCGAAGGAAGCCCGGGCGGGCACGGGGTAGCGGCGGGAATCGGCGCCAGGATTTGTGCGGCTAGCGCGCCAGGCGGTCGATGGTTTCCCGGATCTGCGCCTGCACCGCCTCCATCTCCGCGTCGCTCGCATAGCGGGTGCGCGGCCAGAAGAAGCCTTTGAGGCCGTCGCCGCGGTTGCGCGGCACCACATGCACGTGCAGGTGGGGCACGCTCTGGCTGACGCGGTTGTTCATGGCCACGAAGCTGCCTTCTGCCGCCATCGTCGTCTGCACGGCGCGGGTGAGTAGCTGTACGTCGGCGAAGAAAGGCCGGATGAGATCCGCGGGCAGATCGGTGAGGGTCTCGATGTGCCGTCGGGGCACCAGCAGGCAGTGGCCGGGGAAGAGCGGCCGGTGGTCGAGGAACCCGAAAGACACCTCACTCTCATAGACCACCGGGGTGGCTACCTCACCCTGGATCATTCTGCAAAACAGGCAGGTGTCCGGCATCGGTTCGAGACCTCGGGCATTCTTAGAGAAAAACGGGTTTGCCGGGGCCAAGTATACTGGCAGAGTGCGCGCGAGCGGGAGAAAGAGATCCATGGACGCCGAGAACGTGAACATCCTGGGCCGGTGGCAGGTGACCAAGCGGCAGGTCACGCTCATCCTGCGTTTCTCGGGGATAATCCTGCCCGTCATCGCGACCTACGTGCTGCTATTCGGCTGGGGGCTCAAGGAGTCGACACTCATCCCGGCGGCGATCGCCAGTCTGGCCATCTTGTTGCTTTTCGCGCTGGTCCTCTTTATCCGGCGCGACCGGAACGGCTTGAGTTCGATCGGCATCTTCTACGTCATCCTCAACGGATGGATCTACATCTTCCTTTTCTCTCCTGGGATGCTCAAGAAATAGCTGGAGCGCCGGACGGCCGAGGAGGCGCATTGGCCGGTGGGGGTGCACATGAACCCGGACAGCAGCATCGCATTTGATGTGTTCGGCCGGGAAGTGCGTCTGAGCCACCCGGGGAAAGTCATGTTCCCGGAGCAGGGGTGGACCAAGCTGGACGTGGCGCGGCATTATCTGGCCTGCGCCGAGGGCGCGTTGCGTGGGGTCTATGCGCGCCCGATGATCCTCAAGCGATGGCCGGCCGGGGCAGGCGGTCAACCGTTCTATCAGAAGCGCGCGCCGAAGACGGGTTCGGGACAGGCCCGCGATGGCGCGGATGCGCCCGACCGAGCGGATGAGCCGGGCCCCGGCGAAGCCGCCCTGGGACGCGGTCCTGGCGCGGCAGGAGAGCACGAGTATGCCGAAGTGCGGTTCCCCTCCGGCCGGACGGCCGATTTCCTGGTGCCGCGACATCCCGCCGACATCATCTGGATGGTGCAACTCGACTGTCTCGACCTGAACCCATGGCCGGTGCGCGCCGGCGACCTCCAGCACCCCGATGAACTTCGCGTCGACCTCGATCCTTCGCCTGGCGTCGGCTTCGAGACCGTGCGGGAGGTGGCGCTGGTATGTGGCGAGGTGCTGACCGCGCACGGGCTGCGGGGCTGGCCGAAGACTTCGGGTTCGCGCGGTATCCACATCCTTGTGCGGATCGAGTCTCGGTGGACGTTCGGGGAAGTGCGCGGCGCGGCCCTGGCCCTCGCCCGGGAGGTGGAGCGGCTCGTGCCCGACAAGGCGACCAGCGCGTGGTGGAAAGAGGAGCGGCATGGAGTCTTCATCGACTACAACCAGAACGCCGGGGACCGCAGCGTGGCCAGCGCCTACAGCGTGCGCCAGACGGGGCTGGTCTCGGCTCCGCTGAGCTGGGACGAAGTGGCGAGCGCGGACCCGCTGGCATTCCGTTTGGACACCTTCGCGACCGGGCGGTACGCTCGACTGGGCGATCTGACGCGCGGCATCGACGAGGCGGCGGGGCGGCTCGACGGACTGCTGGAGCTTGCCCAGCGCCAGGAACGCGCGGGTCTGGCGGATGCCCCATGGCCGCCGCACTTCGACAAGCAGGAAGGGGAACCGCCCCGGGTACGGCCTTCGCGGAAGAGAGGGCTGCGCGTGCGAGGCACGGGCGACAGCTTGCAGACGACGGATGCTGGGGGAGAGGTGGATGAGGGACCAGACGAGTGACGAGCCGCTGGAGCTGAAGCCCGACCGTTGGCGACCGTCCCGGCGCGGGATCGACCTCTGGCTACGGTGGCTTGGGATACTGCTGCCTCTGGCCGCGATCTACGCGTTCGTCGGCGTGGGTCGTGGACCGGGGTGGGCGACCGCGGCGGCAAGCCTGTTCGTTTGGGCCGCTTTCATGGTGGCGCTTCTCGTCCGCCGGGATTGGCGCGGCGCTCTCGCCGTCTCGGTGATCAACTTGATAGTGGACGCACCCTGGCTGGTCATCATGCTTCTAGGGGGGTTTCGGGACTAGACTTCCGCTCCCGCCTCGGCACTCGAGGCAGCCCCCGCTCTTCTGATCGCCTCGATGAGCGCGGGCCCTTTGGGACGCTCGAGTTGGTCCATGGTGCAGTCGCGGGGGTCTTTGTCGGGACGCCAGCGCTCGAAACGGGTGGCATGGCGGAACCGGTCGCCAGTGAGTTGATCGTAGCTGATCTCGATCACGAGCTCGGGCCGGACTGCCACGAAGTCCAGCTCTTTTTCGCCCGACCAACGGCTTTGTCCGCCGGGGCGCCGGGCATGCTCGCCGAACCCTCCAGCCTTCTCAGCTTCGGCGCCGACCTCGAGTGGACGTAGCGCGGTGAGCAGCGCCGCTGCCTCGGCGGCGCTGAACGAAGAATTGTGCCCGATGAAGTGGAGCTCGCCCTGTTCGTTGTAGAGGCCGAGTAGGAGTGAGCCGACGCGGCGACCGTCTTTGTGGAGGCGGTAACCCCCAATCACGGTGTCGACGGTGCGGCGATGCTTCAGTTTGATCATTTCCCGCCGGCCTTCTGCGTAAGGGCGATCGAGGGCCTTCGCCACGATCCCGTCAAAGCCGGCCGGCTCGAAATCGTGGAACCACCGGCGAGCGACTTCAACGTCTGTCGTGCTGGGCGAAAGCATCCAGGTTCCAACACTGTCGCTCGCACCACCATAGGGCGTGGCTTCGTCCGCGCCGAGGGCGCCGAGAGTGTGGGCAAGCTCCATTAGCCGCTTCCGGCGCTCCCGGAACGGCAGGTGCCGCGTGTCCTCGCCGCTGACCGCCAGCAAGTCGAAAAGCGCCAGATGGGCAGGAGTCTCTCTTGCCAAGAGCCGCACCCGGCTCTCGGCCGGATGGATGCGGTTCTGCAGGGCGTCGAAGTCCAACTTGCCGGCGACGACGACCACCACTTCCCCGTCGGTGACCGTGCCTGGCGGGAGCTGCGCGAGCGCCGGCTCCAGCTCTGGGAAGTAACGGAGAAGCGGCTTGGAGTTGCGGCTGTCCAAACGAGGCTGCCGGGAGCCGCCGCCACTCCAGGCGACGACCCGGAATCCATCCCATTTGGGCTCGTAGGCCCAACCGGGAGGCGGAGGTAGCTCGTCGGCTACCTCCGCCTCCATCGGCACTATGGGCGGTTCAAAGGGCCAGTCCGCCATCTCAGGCAAGCGCTACAGAGCCCGTCCGTCATACAGATTTACGACGGTGTTGCCGTGCAGGCTGTTATCGCCCGCGATGGTGGGGTTGGCGGTCGGGTCGATGTAGATCCCCCACTGGTTGTTAGAGCATTCGTTGGTGCGGCAGATACCGGAGCTCCTGCCTCCGAAGAAGATGCCGTCTTGCCCGTTGCCGGTGCAGAGGCTTTTCTCAACGAGCGCGCTGGCGTCATCAAGAAGCGTGATCCCGTCCAACGTGTTGTTCGAGCATGTGTTGTGACTCAAGCTGCCGGTCGCGTCGTTGAAGAGGATTATTCCCGTTTGACCGTTGTTGATGCAGGTGTTACCTGTCAGTGTGGCGTCGGCAGTGTCGGCGAGTTCGATCCCATTGAGGTCGTTACTCTCCGCTGCGCAATCGGAAACCGTGGCGGCGGTCGTCCCCAAGAGGTACAGACCATCGCCTCCATCTTCACCCACGCGTACCCCGCCTGCGAACCGGCACCGCTGGAAATCAACTGTGGCGTCCTGGCTGACCACGCCATGGGCCGAATCGGCAGTGCCAGTGCAAAGGAAGGTGAGGTCCTGGGCACTGAAGCTGACCGAATCCACTACGAGAACCGTGTTCTTGCAGGTGACCGCTGTCTGGTTCATCCCGCTACCAACGAGGTTGAAGGAAAAGTCCACGACCAGTGTGTCGCTCAGGACGAATTGTCCCGGGCCCAAGAAGATGGTTGTGCCGGTATCTATGTTGGCCACAGCCGCCTCGATGGTGGGGTAGTCGCCCGATCCGTCGGCGTTGACTTGCACGCCGGGGGGAGTGAGCAGTAGAGAAAGGTTGTAGAGCATCTGCGCGCATTCGCCGCGAGTGGCAAACGCGCCGCTATCCCAGGTGCGCGAAAGACCTACCAGGCCATCGGTGAGGCCGTTGAACTCGGCGATGCGGATGTTGTCACCATGGGTGGGGTCGGAATAATCCAGGTCGCCGTTCCAGTCCGTAGGGGGGTGGATGAGCGCCGGGCCCGCAGCCCTGACAATCATTGTGATCACCTGCCGGCGGGTGATGGAGTTGAGCGGCCGGAAAGTGTTATCCGCCGGGTACCCCTGAACCAAGAGCTTCGTTGCGGCCACAGCCACGTAGTGGTCCGGGTAGAGGGGGTCCGCCGGGTTGTTGGAAGGGTCGACGTCTTTGAAGGTGCAGATGTCGCTGGTGGTGACCGGAAAGCCGAGGTCGCGCACGATCATCTTTGCGAACTGCTGGCGCTTGACCAGATCCTGCGGCCCGAACTTGCCAGTTTGGTAGCCCGAGATCACGCCGCGGTCGGAAAGCGCGGTTATCGCGGTCAAGTATGGATGGTTGGAAAGGACATCGGGAAACGCAAACGCTGTGGACGCGAGTACCAACACGAGGATCACCGCGAGTAGGAGGGCACCCGCGATCCCCCGTCGGGTTCGGTGGACCGAGCGAGTCCGAACATGGCGTATGGGTGGCCTCTCGCCCCGGATGGTCGTGGGCTTGGCTGTGTCTTGTTCGCGCATCCTGCCCCCTCCGTCGCGGTTGTTCGCGTCGCGTCTCTTCGTGCCGACCAGACGCCTGGGCATTTGCCCTGATCACGCTAGCGCGAGGGTATGACCCTCCTCGGAAAAACGCAAGTGAATGTATGGAAAAGGGCTATCGAGACATCGGGTCGGTCTGTTGCGGCGAGCGGACTCGGATCGCGGCCTCGTTGTTCACCGGGCAGTTGAACTCGCAGATGCCACAGCCGATGCAGAGCTCGGGTACCACGTAGGGGAGCTTCACTGGGATCACCGCCCGCGAGCCGCCGCTAGGTGTCGCGCCGCCCGCGGCGACGCCGCCGGACCCAGGGCCGGAGCTGGCGTCGGTGCTCGAGGCCGTGTTCGGCGGTACCTGGCCTCCCTGGAAGACCGCATCGCCGCTTGCGAAGATGATGGCCTTGCTCGGGGTGGGGCATAGCTCCTGGCAGACCAGACACTGCCGCCCCTGCGACCAGGGGATGCAGGTGCTGCGGTCGATGTAGGCCTGCCCGATGACCGTTGCGCGCTTCTTCTCCAGACTCAACTTCTGGATGGCCTGAGTGGGGCAGATCTTGCCGCACTCGTTGCAGTTCCAATCGCAGTAGGCGCGACGGAAGTCCATCTCGGGCGTGAAGAATCCTTCGATCCCCGCGGTGAACACCGCCGGTTGGATGACGTTGGTGGGGCAGACCTTCATGCACTGGGCGCAGCGGGCGCACGTTGCCAAGAAGTCCTGCTCGTTCCGCGCCCCGGGAGGCCGGACGAGGAAGGCGTTGCGTTGGATCCGGCCCAGCCCGGTGAACAGAAAGAAGCTGCCGACGAAGGCCAGTCCCGCGCCCTTGAGGAGCGCCCGCCGGCCGGGGTCGTACACGTACTGCGTGCGCGGCTTGAAACCCCAACGGATCGCTCCCTTGGAACAGGCGTCGGCACATTCCAGACCCAACTGGCAGCGGGACATGTCGGTGGAGCGGCCACCGTCGCGTACCGCATCCATGGGACAGGCGGCGGTGCAGGCCTCGCATGCCGAGCAGACGTTGGTGTCGACCACCCGGCCGAAGACCGCGGCTCGGCCCACTAGGCCCAGCAAGGCGCCAAGCGGGCACAGATGGCGGCACCAGAGCCGCCGCTCGACGTACGAGACGGCGAGGATCCCCACGAACATGATAAGGATGACGATCTGGAGCTTGTATGCGAGCCCGCTGGGGAAGATGACACGGCCGGTGAGGTAGTTGGTGGCTGCGTCGACGCCGCCGCGCAGCGGCGGCGCCTGGTAGAGGACGTCTCCCGCGAGTCTCAGCCCGCGATCCACGGCCGGGTAGACGAGTGTCGTCGCCGACCGGGTGAAGATGGACAGCGGGTCGAACACCAGGAAAGCGGCGCTGCCCATGAGGACCAGCATCACCGACACTACCAGGGTGAACAGCGGAGCCTGGCGCAGGACCTTCCGGGCCCGCGGCCCGGGGTGTCGCTCGCGGCGCGGACCGAACAGCTCCACCATGAAACCGAGCGGGCATACATACCCGCAGAAGGCGCGCCCGATGACCAGCGGGCTGAGCAACACCGGGATCGCAAGCAGTAGTTCCCACTTGATCACGCCGTTGGCCAACGAGTTGATGGCCAGGAGAGGGTCGGACAGCAGGAACCCGCCCAGGAAGAGCGTGCCGAGTGGCCAGACGGTGAGCGTCAAGAGGGCGAGAAAAAGGAACAGGAACAGGATTTGAAAAATGCGTCTGAAACGGTGCACGCTCAGTGGCCGTTTCGCAGCACGGGCGCCGGAAGCTAGCATTTCGCCACCATATCAGGCGGTCCCCTGCTTGATCTTGAGCTTCGCGAGATCGATCTCTCCGAGACCGCGGTTGGAAGCTTCCACGAGGTAGTCAATGTCGGTGGGCTTCATGTCGAAAAAGCCGGTGCCGTATGCGTCGACGGACACTTGGCTGGTGCCGACCACCACGGTCTTGGGCATCTTGACGTCGGAAAGCCTCCCACCGGTGGGTCCGTTGCGGAAAAGCACCCGGTACGCGTCCAGGATGACGAGATGCGGTTTGATCCGAGTGTTCACGTCCACGATCTTGATGGCAAAGTCGGTGTGGATCTGCCCCCGCGGGTCGCCCATGATGCCCATGAGGTTCTTCATAGACATCGTCAGCCCGGCGATGCCATGAGTCTTGGCGATGGGCATGTTGATGAGGACATCGGCGTCGAGGGCGTCGCTGACGATGGGCCAGGAGGTGACGAGCTTGCCGCTGGGAAACTCGACGCGCTCGAAGTTGCGGTCACTGAGGTACTTGAGGGTCCCTCCGGCTTGGGCCGCAGCCTTCGCAAGGCCGCTCGTCTCGAAAGCAGGACGGGCGCTGCTGGTAGGATAATCCAGCACGGTGACCGAGGCAGCCCCGGCTTCGAAGCACATCCGTATGACCGTGGCCATCACGATCGGGTTGGTAGTGGTGGCGGTCTCCGGCGGCCTGCCGGTGAGCACGTTCGGCTTGACCACTACCTTGGCGTCCTTCTTGACGAAGCGTCCCATACCGCCCAGGGCTTCCATGGCCGCGCGGACGTTGAGGTCGGGCTGTTCGCCCTTGAAGACGGCGAGGTCGGGGAAGTCGGCCTGGGGGCTGGTGGTAGGCGGGGATGACGACCCGGTTGTGCTGGTGATGGAAGGAACTGTGGTGGAGGACGAACCGGCCGGAGGGCCGCTGGTGGAGCTGGTACTGCTGTCGTCCGAGGCGCCGGCCAGGTGGCCTTGCGACTCCGACCAACGAAGGAGGCGTGCGCAACCGGACAGCGCGGGCGCCGTGGCCGCCACACCCGCGACGGTCAGCCATTTCCCGGTGGCGAGGAGGAACGTTCTGCGATTCATCTCCCGCATGAGGGCAGTCTAGCAAGGAAGAGCCGCAGATATCGGGGAGGTTGGCGCCTTGGGCCGGGGGGCCTATTGATAGCCCTCGAAAAGCTCTGTCTTGACTGAGTCGCGGTCCACGCCGTGGGCCACCAGGGTATCGCGCAGCGCGAGTACCATGGGCGGCGGCCCGCTGACGTAGTACGTGTGACTTGCAACGTCGCCCAGCTCGTCGGCCAGCATCTCGGCGTCCACATGGCCTTGACGCCCGATCCAAGCGGGCGAAGGACGGCTCACGATGTGCACCACCCTGATGTCGGGCGACGTTGCTGCCATGCCGTCCAGTTCGTCACGGAAGGCGATCGCGTTCTCGCTCGAGTTGGCGTAGAGAAGGACCTCGGGCAGTGCGGACCCGGTATCTACCTGCCAGCGCAGGATGCTCCGCACCGGGGTGATGCCTATCCCTCCGGTTATGAAGACCAACGGACGCCGGTCACCTGTCGCCGTCGCGCTTGCCGTGGCCAAAGTGAACGATCCAAAGGGGCCTTCCATCTCGACTTGGACGCCGAGGGGGAGGGAGTCCAACGCGTTCTTGAACTGTGTCCCGCGCATGCGGGTGGTGAACTCGAGAAACGGCTCGGTGGGGGAACTCGAGTGCGTGAAATGATGGGTGAGCGGCTCAGGCGAGACCGGGATGGTGACCACGTGCCACTGGCCGGCCAGGTATTGGTAGCCCTCCGGTCGCTCGAACCGGAAGCTCACGATGTCCCCCGCTCTGGGGATCTTCTCCATGAGGCGAGTGGCGAAGACCGTGCTCGTCATCCAGAATCCTCCGGCTCGATGGTCTCAATAACGATGGCGCCTCTTATCAGGTCGCATGTAGCTCGGTACCCGCCTTCCCGCGCGATCTAATCCAGCCCTGCGCCGAACCGGCCGGTTCATACACGAGTCGCGCGCCGGTGACGGCCGCGGTATGCTCGTCATTCGGGGGTGAACCCACCGTGCCAAGTCGTCGCCAGGGGAGGAATCAATGATCGGTTCGCGCAGGAAGCGACACCAGGCGACCATCCGTGCGGCCGCCGCTGGGGTAGCCCCCAACCAGGCGCTTCAAGAGAACCTGTCGTCCCTCGACCGCCTGGCAATCGCGGTCACCGACCGCGTGGGGACCATGGGTTTCTTCCTCATCATCTTCTTCTGGACGATCGTGTGGGTGGGCTACAACGTTTTGGCAAGCAAGGTGCACGCGCTTCACTGGCACGCCTTCGACCCTTTCCCGGCGTTCGTCGCGTATCTACTCATCAGCAACGTGATCCAGATCTGGTTGATGCCCCTTCTCATGATCGGGCAGAACCTCCAGGGCCGTCATTCGGAAGCGCGCGCGGAAGCCGATTTCAGCGTCAACCAGAAATCCTTCGCAGACACGGAGACCATCCTTAAACACCTTGAGGAGCAGCACGATCAGATACTGAAATTGGAGACCAAGCTCGAGGAGCTAGGCAAGCAGCTGCTGGCCGCATTGGAGCGCTCACCTGGCTGAGAGGGGTATGGTAACCTTCCCCATCCACTCAACCAGAAGGGAAAATAACTGATGAAAGCTACCCGCGGAGCCGTGGTTAGCCTGGGCTATACTCTCAAGGATGACGAGGGCACGATCCTCGATACCAACGAGGAATGCGAGCCTCTTACGTACCTGCACGGATTCGACAACATCATCCCGGGACTCGAGCGCGGGTTGGAAGGAGCTGGTGTTGGGTTCAAGGATGCGATAGTCGTTGAACCCCTCGACGCATATGGAGAGGTGGACCCTGAGGCCATATTCTCTGTCTCAAGAAGCGATTTTCCAGAAGAAATGATCGTGACCGAGGGCATGCAAGTGGTGGGTGACACCCCCAACGGCCCGGTTTCTCTCGTGGTGGTCGAGGTAGCGGACGACGAAGTCGTGGTGGATGCCAACCACCCGCTGGCCGGCATGAGGCTCCATTTCGATGTGGAGGTGCTGGATCTTCGTGCCGCCACCGACGCGGAGCTGAACGCAGGCCACCCGCAGTAGCAGCGGTATCCGGGCTGCCGGCGACGCCCGCGGGCAGCGTTTCCACGAGCGACAGGAGGGGCCACGCCGATGGGCAGCATCATCCACACGTCTCACATCGTGATCACCCGGGAGAACGGTCCCACGCGGAAGGCGATGATCAGAGGCTTCAAAGATCCCATTTACTACGGCGTCCACGGCGGCATCAAGAAATTCTACAAGGTCGACCCGGAAGAGGAGCACGCCGCCACACTCGACCACATGGTGGGTGCCGTCGGCGGCTGAATGATGGGAACACTGGCCACGGCGCTGGCCAGCCGCAAGATTCCCACCCACACCGACCGTTACCTGGCTACGGTGGAAGGCGACATCGAAGATATCGACGGGGTGCTACGGATCACTCGCATCCGGGTAGATTACGAACTGAAAGTCCCTCCGGGTAAGGCTGATGAGGCCCGCGAGGTCTTCGCTGACTACATCAAGGGTTGTCCGGCGGCGATGAGCATCCGGGGCTGCATCGACATCATCGATCATCTGGATGTCACGGAGATGGAAGCCCGCTAGACCCGCACATGACGCCAGAGGCCTCGGCCGGACTGATCCTAGATCGGGGAAGGGCGGAGCGGCGCCGAGCCAAAGGGTCCCCTCTGCGACCTAGGCAGACCGCTCGTTGTCGATGCTGCCCGGGGCGCACGAACTCCGGTTGCCCCCCGATCGCTTGGCCACATACATGGCCTCGTCGGCGCGCCGGACGAGGTCGGGCACGAGGTCGCCTATCTCCCATTCGGCTATCCCGAAGCTTGACGTGACCGGCTCCGAACGGAATTGCAGGTCGGTCTGCTCGAGAGCGATGCGGAGCCTTTCGGCAAGATTGTGTGCCTCCATGATCCCCGTGTTGGAGAGGACGAACATGAACTCCTCACCGCCGTACCGGCCCACGAGATCGGTCATTCGGACCTCGCGCCGGAAGACCTCTGCCGCCGCCTGCAGCACCTTGTCGCCCACCAGATGACCGTAGGTGTCGTTGATGGATTTGAATTGGTCGAGGTCCGCCATGATCGCGGAAAGCGTGGAGTCGTACCGGCGGCACCTCTCGACCTCGAGCGTCAGCACCTCGTCGAGCCAGCGACGGTTGGCAACACCAGTGAGTGGGTCGTGGCGAGAGAGGGATTCGATACGAAGGTAGGCTTCAAGCAAGGCGGCGTTCTGTCTCTGCAGTTCGCCTTCCTGCTCGCGGAGCTGCTTCTTGAGGTTCTTGACGGCCTGCCTGGCCCCCTCCAGTCGCGCCTCGATGCTGTCCGGCACCCGGAGCCCCCCTCGATGATGGTTACATAGCCGCGGCCACAAGTTATGCAGTCCGATTATTAGTGTACCGCTTGCGGTGTCTTACTCAAGCGGTGATATCGCAGCCCCCCGGGCACCGCTTGCTCTTCATCGGTAGAGGGGTATTCGTGCCGGAGGAGCCACAGCCTTTCCTTGATTGTCAGCGAGGCGACGCCGATAATGGGCGGATGCGACCCGGAGGCTATGAAGACTCTCAACCACCCATGGGCTCGACGAGCTCTGGGCCGGAGGTGTCGAGCGCCGCCGCACGCGTCGTCGGCTCCGCAGAAGTCACAAAAGGCAAGACGCTGCGCCGGGGAGCCCTCAGCGGACTGGTCTTCTTCGCGGGGATCGGCTCGATGGCCACTGAGATCTGCGCGTCTCGTCTTCTGGCCCCGTATTACGGGTCCTCCACGATGATCTGGGCCAATGTGATCGGGCTCATCCTCATCGCGCTCTCGATCGGGTACGTGCTGGGAGGGAAGATCGCCGACCGATGGCCCAACCCTCGCGTACTCGGTATGATAGTCCTCGCGGGTGCGGTCCTCATCGCGATCGTCCCGTTCGTGGCGCGGCCTTTCCTCGCCGTGACCATCAACGGCATCGACAAGGTGTCGACAGGCGCCGTGATCGGCTCCTTCGCGGCGTCTCTCATCCTGTTCGTGCCCCCGGTTCTGCTCCTGGGGATGGTTACGCCCTTCGCCATCCGCATTGGCATCGAAAACGTGGACAAGGCGGGCTCGACCGCGGGCCGCATCTTTGCCCTCTCCACCGCCGGGAGCCTTCTGGGCACCTTCCTGCCCGCGCTCCTGACTATCCCGTTGGTGGGCACTCAGCGCACTCTCTTAGGTACCGCCGCCCTTATCGCGGCTGCCGCGGTTCTGCTCGTGGGTGTGCGCTGGCTGTGGGTGGCGATCGTTTTGGCCGCCTTGCTGGCCATCCCGCCCGGGGCGGTCAAAGCTACGACCGGTGCCATATACGAGAAAGAGTCGCGCTACCAGTTCATCCAGGTGGCGCAGGAGGGGCCCACGCGCTACCTCTTCTTGAACGAGGGATTCGCGGTCCATTCGGTGTGGCGGCCAGATACGGTGCTCACCGGTGGTGAGTGGGACATGTTCCTCACCGTCCCGCCGCTCTTGGGCCGGCCCGCCGCGAAGATCGCTATCCTGGGCAACGCGGCAGGGACTACCGCCCGGGCTTTTGGAGTCTTCTACCCAGAGACTCAGATCGACGGAGTGGAGATCGACCCAGCCGTCAGTGCCGTGGCCCGACAGTACTTCGGACTGGGCGACAATCCCAAACTCACCGTGCGCACGGCCGACGCTCGCCCTTTTCTCCTCACCACCAAAGAGCGGTACGACCTTATCTTTATCGACGCCTACCGGCAGCCATACGTGCCTTTCTATCTAGCCACCGCCGACTTCTTCAAGCTGTGCCGGGAGCGGCTCAACCCCGGCGGCATCGTCGCCTTGAATGTTTCCACCGTGCCTGGCGATGACCGGCTGTCGCGGTCGATCGCCGGCACGCTCGCCACCCAGTTTCCTTTGGTGATGAAGTGGCCGGCGCTCCATTTCAACCAGTTGGTGCTGGGGTTCTCGGATGCTCAACCCCTGCCGGTGCTCGACCTGAGGGCTCAGAACGCGCCGTCCCAGATTTTGCCCCTCACCAAGCTTCTCACCGCGAATTGGTCTCAAGTGGCCCCGATGGCCGACTACTGGACAGACGACCGGGCGCCGGTTGAGTGGATAACCGATCGCATGATAGTGAGCTACGGAATCAGCGGGAAAGCCCGCGGCGAGGTGCTCCTGCCCACCGCTCCCTGAGGGCGTGCCCGGCCCTGGCTCGGCAGGGCAGCGGTCGCCAGGGGTGTATCATCGCGCCATGCTCGAGGCGATCGACAAGGCGTTGCGCGAAGCGAACCTCTCCTACAAGGTGGCGCCGGCCGACTTCATTGGGGAACTGCGCCGCAGGATCGATGACCTGCTGGAGTGGGGCTCCCTGAGCCAGACCCTTTACCAAGCTTATTCGTCCAGCCTAGAATGGGGTGGTCCCGAGCGGATACCGGTGGCTCGAACCCTGGTCGTCATCGCCGGCCCGGCTCCCTGCTATGCCGCCAATTTCCAGGTGGGCAGGCGAAAGGTGAGGGCCCTCATCCCGCCCACCTATGTCTCGAGCACTTTCCGGGCGCATTGCCGCCAGGTGCTGGAAGACGTGTTGGCGCCGGCGGGGTTCGGTCTGGAACGGCCAAGACTTCCGGTGAAACAACTCGCCGTCCGCACGGGCCTTGGTGAGTATGGCCGGAACGACCTGTGTTACGTGCCTGGGATGGGCAGCTTCGCCAGGCTCGAAGCGTTCGTCACCGACGCCGACCTGCTTTCGGACGCGGCGGCGGGCTCGCCGGTCGGGGTAATGGCGTCCGCTCAACTCCGCATGGAGCGCTGCTCGACCTGCAGTAGCTGCCACTGGGCGTGCCCAACCCACTGCATCCCGGCGGACCGGTCGCTGGTCGACGCCGAGCGGTGTCTTACCTATCTCAACGAGAACGAGAGGCCGTGGCCGGTTTGGCTCGATCCTGCGGCGCACAGCTGCCTGGTGGGGTGTATGGGCTGCCAGCAGGCGTGCCCGGTCAACCGGCCGTATCTCGCCGATCCCGCGGTCATTGCAGAATTCGACGAGGCCGAGACCGGTCTCATTCTCGAGAATCTTCCACCGGAACGGCTTCCGGAGCCACTGCGCGCGAAACTAACGGCTCTCGATCTTCTGGAGTACTCCAAGGTGCTGGGACGGAACCTGCTGGCGCTCGCGCACTGACCCGGGCAAAAGGATTCCACCTCGAAACCAACGAACTGTGAGCCATGCCAGAACAGCCCCCAGTCCCTCATGACAGCGGCGCGGTAGCCAGGATCTGCTCCGCCCTCCACCGGGCGTACCGCGACTTGCGCTTCTACCCGCCGAACCACCCGGTGGTCCAGCAGTCGCTTGACGCGCTCGCCCGGGTTCTGCTGGCCTTTATCCGCCAAGAGGGGTCGTTGACGCTCGGGATAGAGGAGAGCCGGCTGGTATACGATGAAGACGAGGTGTATTCGCACGCGGAGACCCGCGACAACCTGGCGTTCATCATGTTCCGCGACGGGCTCCGAGCGATTACGTTCCAGTCAGGCCTAGAGCAGTCGGAGACGGAGTCTTTCGTCGACTGCCTTGCCCGAGCCGATGATCTAGTCCGCTCCGAACAGGATCTGGTGACAGTCTTCTGGGAGCAGGACTTCGAGCATATCGACTATCAGGCAGCGGATCCTTTTCTCTCGGGAGGCTACCTGAGAGAAGGGACGATCGACGCTCTGAGGGATACAGTCATGCGCCGGCTGGATGAAGTCGGTCTGGAGCGCAACGGAGGCGAGACGCCTCGCAGGATCGACCTCGAGGTGGTGCCCACCGTCGACTTGCGGCCGGAGATGCTCGCGCTCACCACGCAGGAGTTCGAGAAGAGCGAAAGAGTGGCCGAAGAACCGACGACGGTTCTCGATGATTTCGCTGTGGTCCTGCTCGAGATGATGAGTGGTCTCGGAAAGCAGCAGGACGATGCGGAGCTGATCAGCCGCTCCGTGGTGGCGGTCCTTGAGGCATATCTGCAAGTGGGCGATCTCAATGCAGTCAACTTCCTACTCAGTGAACTGGAAAAGCTGGAAGCATCCGGGAAGGTCACCGACGGCCTTCTTGGCACGGTCGTGAGCCAAGCTGTATCGGTGGAAACTCTGCGTTCGTTGTCTCTTGAGCTTGCAGCCGCGCCGCCCGAGCGTGTGGCCCTGATCGAAGGCTTCTTGGGCTCCATCCGGCAGTGGGTGTTCGCTGCTCAATTGGATGTTCTCGCGGAGTCGCCGGACATGAATGTGCGAAGGTCCCTGCTGGCGGTCCTGCGGAAGGAGGGGGGAGTGCCGGCCGAGCACCTGAAACCATGGTTGCAGGACCCGCGCTGGTACGTCGCCCGGAATGCCGCGCAGCTTGCGGCTGCGTCGCATGACCCGAGCCTTGTCGTGCCGCTCACCCGGCTCTTGCGCCACCCTGAACCGCGAGTGAGGCGCGAGGCCGCTCACACTCTGGAGGGGTTCGGCGGCGAGGCGGCGCTCGCCGGCCTGACGTGCGCTCTCGAGGATTCTGATCCCACGATGCGCATCTTGGCGGCACGGGGGATCGCCCAGGTGGGCGGGAGCGCGCAAGAAGATCTGGTGGCGGCACAGGTTCTTAGCCGCGATTTCGAGACGCGGTCTCCGGAAGAGGTCGAGGCCATGGTGCTTGCGTATGCAAAGCTCTCAAAGGAGCGAGCGGTGCCGTTTCTGGATAAGCTCTGGCATCGCCGGTTTCTCCGTCCTCGCCCTTTGGCGGTGCGCTTGGCCGCCATCCAGGCGTTGGCCAGCATACCAGGTGAGCTCGCGCACGGAAGCCTGGCCCAAGCCAGCAAGTCCGGCGAGGGTCCGGTGAGGCGTGCCGCGGCTCGGGCTCTCCAGGGCGTGCAGTCCTCGGGGGCGCACCGCTCATGAGCGACGGGAACCCGCAGGCCCTGGCTCTCTCCTTCGCTGTGGCCGTCAGGACCGCGGCCTACTACGAGCCGGAGAACGCGGTCATGCAACAAACGACCGCATTGCTGCGATCGCTGCTTGCCGAGTTCAGCGATGCCGGCGGCTCTGTCATGATCGGGGTCCACAGTCATTGTGTCTTCGTGGGCTCCAAGCGGATACGTTCCACGGTCTCCACCTATGGGCGCTTCGCCTACCTCATCGAACTGTACGGGTCGTGGAGTATCGACGGTCTCACCTTCTTCGAAGGTCTGAGCGACGCCGAACTCATGGCTGTGCTCGTCATCCTCGCGAGAGACAAGAACCGCGGGCCCGATCGCCTGAGCGAGCGACTCTACGAGGCCGGCATTACCTACGTTCAGGTGGATCTCGTCGGCGGGGAAGGCACGCGGCCCGCCGTTATCGCACCTGTCGAAGCTTACGCCGCGTGCATCCAGATGGGCGAAGAGCTTACCAGCGGCACCGACGAGAGACAGGCGGCCAATGTCCGCCAGCTGCGACATGTCACTCAGGCGGCGGTAGACCAGATACTGCAAGACGCACATTCGTTGGTCGCACTTACGACTATCAAGGATTTCGACCGCTACCTCATCCACCACTCGACCAACGTTGCCATACTTTCGGTCGTGCTCGGCCAGCGTCTGGGGCTCTCGAAATCGCGCCTGGGCGAGCTCTGCCTGGCCGGCTTCCTGCATGACTCGGGTAAGCTGATCGTGCGGGCCGACGTACTTAACAAACGCGGGCCGTTGGACCCGAGCGAATGGGTAGAGATGCGGCGGCACCCAGGCCTGGCAGCGCATAGCCTTCTCGACCAGCCGCGTCTGACCCCGGCCGACATGCGCGCCGTGGTAGTAGCTTTCGAACACCATCTTCACTACGACATGAGCGGTTATCCGCGAACCACCCTGAAAACCACGGTGAGCCTGTTCGGAAACATCGTTTCTATCGCGGACGTCTACGATGCCATGACCACCGCTCGGCCCTACAGGAGCAACAACTTCACGCCCTACGAGGCGCTCGATTTCATCATCGGGAAATCGGGCTCGCTGTTCGATCCGATGTTGGTGAAGCTCTTCGTGGAGATCATGGGTCGTTACCCGGCGGGCACCATGGTCGAGTTGACGACAGGGGAGATCGGAGTGGTATCGGAGCCACCGAACGTGGGAATGTCGTTTGACCGGCCCCGAGTTCGCGTGATCACGGGCGGCGAACCAGACTCGGTCCTGGATCTGTGCGAGCAGGCGGACAGTGCCTTCATCCGAGATGTGAAGCACGTCCTCAATCCCGGCAACAAGGGCGAGATCCCGGCTGTACCGGCCGGCCTGTTCGGTGGACATGTAGCCAACGCGGCAGGTCTCGGCGGCGTCGGATCGGAGACCGAGCGGCCAACCGCGCCGACTGGGCCGGGCGTTGCCGGCTCGGGGCCCTAGCCCGACAGCCCCGCGCCGGCGCCCTCGCAGGCTCGACGAGGCTACGACTCCCCGGCCAGTCTCTCGGCCGCCTTCCGCTCCACCCCCTGGCTCAGCTCGTTCGGGCTGCCCTGTTTGAGGGCCTTGGTCGGGCACGCCCGCACGCACGCAGGCTCGAGATCATTTGCGAGGCGCTCGCCGCAGAGGTCGCACTTCTGCATCTTTCCATCTC
>JADGPI010000071.1 GCA_017882525.1 Thermoleophilia bacterium | reverse complement strand
TACCCAGCCGCCACTATGGAGGCCACCGCTTCGTCCCAGATGTCCTTGGGACGGGCCCCGGGGATGAAGCGGGAGGCGATCAGCTTCTGGGTGGTAAGAGCAGTGGCGAAAGCCTCTTTCAGCTCCAGGCTGGGCGGGGTCCCCACCGTGAAGAGACGCATGACCTCGCAGTAGTAGCCGCCGGGTCCGTTCACCTCGATGAGCACCGAGACCTGGTCGCCCTTCTCGATCACCCGGTTCTGAAAACGAGGTACGTCGAAGGGCACCATGGTGCCTAGGGGACCGGAGTTCACCTGCACGAGACCCCGCTCGCTGCCGTTCTTGGAAAGGAAGTAGTGCGCTTCGGCGTAGACCTCGTAGTCATGAAGGCCGGGCTTGATGACCGTCTTTAGATAGTCGATGGCCGCGTCTTGCAGAGCGGCGGTCTCTTTAAGGAGGGCGATCTCCTCCGGGCTCTTGAGGACCTTGATGGCGTCCACCCATTCGGTGGCGTCCACGAACGTCGCTTGGGGCAGGTTCTCCCGCAGATGATCGGCGAAGGTCATGGGGATAAAGGTGGGCTCCACCCAGGCGATAGTGGCTTTGGGCTTCTCTTTTAGGACGCCCAGCGCGAGCTCGGCGTCGTAGAGAGCGGTGTAGGGCATGGTGGCGAAGTAGACATCGCCCAGACGGTTCTTGATGCCCCGGGCGAAAAAGGCCGGAGGGAAGAGCTGTGGGGCCGGAGGCGCCGCCCCGCAGTTGATGACGGTCATGTCGTCATCGGCCGGGAAGATCACGGTCATGGGGAACTGATGGCGGGCGGTATAGTCGGTGAACCAGCGCAGCATCCCCCCCATGAACTCTTCCGAGTTCTGCATGACGAGATAGTCGATCCCCCGGTCGCGCATGCCGGCGCGTACGGCGGTCCAGCGACGCTCGAGTTCGGGAGTGGAGATGCTCTTGCTCAGGCGGTCTAGCGGGTCTGCCATGGGGGCTCCATTTCTCGCGAAAACTTTCTCGCAGTCGTAAAGTGGGCGTGGTATTCTGTCATGGTGTTCATTATATGAACATACCTGTTCTATTGTTAAGCAAAACCTACCACCGGCCCAGGAGCGTGTCAACCAGACGGCGGTCGTTGTGAGATGACCGGTGCGGCTAAGCTCAGCGTCCAGTAGGGGGCGATTTAACGAGCAATATTTCTCGTGCCGCAATTGCTCGTGTCGCGCGGTGGGATTTCCAGATTGTGCGGGGTGGAGGATGAGCGAGAAGCCTCTTGAACTGGAAGCGCAGGCCGTAGAAACCGGGGCTGGACCTCCCGGCCGGGCCGCGTCTACCAAGAGTCTGCAGTCCCTCACCCTAAAGAAGGGTCTGCAGGTTCTCAGCTTGTTTGATGTAGAGCATCCTGACTGGTTTTTCACTGACCTTTGGCGACGGGCGGGCGTTTCCAGGCCAACGGCGTATCGCCTGGTGAAGACTCTGGAGGATGTTGGCTACCTGTCGTACGACCCTCAGACGGCCAAGTATCACCTGGGAACAAGCATGCTCAAGGCGACATACCTCCTCCTCTCTCATACCGAGTTGGCGCGCATCGCGCGCCCCTACATGGCAACACTGGCCAAGGAGACGACCGAGACGGTCGTCCTATCTGTATGGACCGGCGAGGGTGCGGTGATCGCAGATAGGGTGACCACGTCGCGCCCGTTCAAGCCGGAAAATACCGTCGGAACCTTCATGCCCAGCCTGGCCAACGTCCATAGCAGAATCTTTCTGGCCTTTGGACCGCCCGCCACTCGCGAGGCTGCGCTGGGCAAGGCGCAGGAGCGCCGAACCGAACACACTCTTACCGATCGTCTGAAGCTAGCCGGCGAGTTCGCGCGCATCAAGCGAGATGGCGTCGCCTACGGCATCGAGGAGTGGAATCTGGGGATGTGCGCGGTTGCTGCGCCCGTTTTCGACTCGGGCGCGGAGGTCAGAGCGACCATAGCAGTCATCGCGCCGACGGAAAGATTCGGTGCGGAAGAAAGGGCGCGCTATGGTGCCGCCGTCAAGGCGGCGGCGCTTGCCATGTCCCGACAGCTGGGGTATCGGCCCTCAAATATGGCTGAGTAAACCGAGCCGGCGAGGATTAGTCTTGAGCGGCCCGGCCCGCCGGTGCGTTCTTCCCTGCACCTGCTTGCAAACCCGGCCGAACTGGCAGGGATAGCGGGCTTCCATCAGTCGTCTTCCCGCCGTCTTGTCTTCGATTCTTGATATGTTGGCTATCAGGGTTCCAGGCGAACCACGAATGGCGGGTCTCTCCCATCTTGACTCCTAAGGCGGTGCTCAACGTGT
Source organism: Thermoleophilia bacterium (assembly GCA_017882525.1). Lineage (GTDB taxonomy): Bacteria > Actinomycetota > Thermoleophilia > RBG-16-64-13 > RBG-16-64-13 > Chersky-299. The sequence goes on along the minus strand of JADGPI010000071.1, from coordinate 6,450 downwards.
ACACTTTGCGGCTGTACCAAGACCTGCTCGAGTCCAACACGGAATCGAATTCGGATCAGGAGGCCCAGCACAGCATCCTGTATGTGCACGAGGGTTCCGCGACCGTGAACGGGCAGTTCCTGGGGAAGGATCAGGCGGTCTACCACCGCGACGTGATGGCAGTAGAAGCGGGGCCGAGTGGAGCCTCGATCTGGCGCTGGGAGTTGGTGCGGTCGAGCGAACCCAACAATCTGATCGGGGGTGAGGGGATCAGATCGCGGTTGCGCATGTCCCGCCACGTCAGAATGTTCCAGCTCGTGCCCACGTCCAAGTGGTTGTTCCGTCTGGATTCCATCATGAACAACGAGGGCAGCACCGGTCTCCACTCTCACCCCGGTTCGGGTATCCGTTGCATGATCGAGGGGCATCTTCGGGTCGAGTCGGAGAAGGGCGAGTGCGCCGATAGTTGGAAGGCCGGTGACCCCTGGTATGAAGAAGGCAGCTACCCCCTCGTCTCCACTTCGGATCCGGGAGAAACGGCGACGTTCCTCCGAGGAATGGTCCTCCCCCCCGAGTACGTCAAATACCCAGACACAGCCGTCTGGATCGAGGGCACGAAATCCTGCAAGTCCGATTGGAAGAGTTACGTCCAGAGCGTGGTGACACTGCTATAGAGGCACCGCCACCGGGCCACGCCCGCGTGAGCGTGGTGGAACCACAGGGAACGTCGGCGCCCGTGGTCTGCGCGGCGTCCGAGTCGAGGGCCGGATCATCCGGCTCTCGACTCGCGCCGGTGCGTGAATCTGGATTCCGAGCGTCCGGTTGGACGCGGTCTACGCCTGCTTGGCCTTCAACGCCGCAAGGACCCTCTCCGGCGTCATGGGCAGATGAGTCAGCCTCACCCCCACCGCGTCGTAGATCGCGTTGGCGATGGCAGAGGCCGTCGGGCACATGGCAGCTTCGCCGACACCCTTGGCTCCGTACGGGCCCTCTTTGTGCGGCGCCTCGACGAACGCCACTTTCAAGTCGTCTCCGGTCGGGACTTCGCCAATGCTGCATATCTTGTAGTCGTGGAAGTTAGGATTCTGCAGCCGCCCGGCCGCGTCGAACTGGTATCCCTCGTACAGGGCGCTCCCGATGCCCATCACCGCGCCGCCCTCGATCTGCGCCTCGCACATTGCGGGATGCATGGTCTTTCCATTGTCGAAAGCCGAGTGTAGACGCAGGACGGTGACTTCTCCGGTCTCGGTGTCCACGGCCACCTCCGCGGCTTGGGCGCCGTAGGCGTAGCTGAGCGCGAGGCGTTCTCCTTGGCCCGTCTCGGGATCCTCGATGCCCGGCCGGCCCCAGAACACGCCGCTGCCCCGGATCTCCGCCGACTCGTCCAGGCACATGGCTCCCTTGATCGCGCCCCGAGCCTCGGGATGATTCCTCAGTGCGAGCTGGGACATGGGGTATTCCCTGTCTGGATCGTCTATCAGGAAGAAGCCGCCGTTGCCGATGCCGATGTTTTCAGGCGGCGTGCCTATACGACACGAGGCCAGTTCGCGGATCTGCCGCTTCGCATCTTCGCACGCCTTCAAGAGGGCGTTGCCGATATAGAGGGTGCTACGACTGGACGCGGTGCCAAAGTCGTAGGGAGAGCGAGCGCTGTCGCCCCATACGAGATGCACCTTCTCCATTGGAACGCAGAACTCTTCCGCCGCGATCTGCGCCAGCACCGTGTTGAGGCCCTGACCGCAGTCGTCGCCACCGTGTATGACTTCGAGCGACCCGTCCATCTTGACCGTGATCACAGCGGACGACGCTGTATCGGCCATGGAGTACTTGTTGCCCAGTGCAAAGCCCTTGCCGGTCTTAATATGACTCTCGGCCGACTTGGCGGACGGCTGACCCCATTCGATCCACTCCGCCACCTGCTTGAGGCAGCCCTTCGCCCCGGTGCTGTGCACGGTAGTCCCCCGCACGTCTTTCTCCCCTTCATCAGGGGTGTTCCGTAGCCTGAACTCCAGTGGATCGACGCCCAGAGTCTTGGCGTCGACGTCCATCTGCTGTTCCGTGGCCCAGAGGACCTCCGCGCTGCCGAAGCCTCGCACTGGCCCACATGCGGGCTGGTTGGTATAGACGCCGTAAGCATCCCAGCGATAGTTCGGCAGGCGATATTGAGAAGCGTGAAACGCGCCGTTCCGGATCACCAGAGGTCCGTGCTGGGTGTATGCGCCGGTGTTGATGATGCTCTTGATCTCTCTGGCGAGGATGGTGCCGTCCTTCTTGAGTGCGTCTTTGATGTAGACGATCTCGGCGAGGCGGTTGAGGCCCTCGATGAAGCTCTCTTCGCGGGTATAGACCATCTTGACCGGCTTACCGGTCTTGCGGGCCAGCAGGATGGTGAAGCGTTCGGGCCTGCCCAGCAGACCGAACATCCCCCCCAGGTAGCCGGTGCGCGTGCGCAACTGGCTTGGAGAAAGCCCAAAGGCCTTCATCATCGGCTCATGCGTCTCGCACAGCCGGGCCGAGGTCCATAGGGTAAGCGTACCGTCGTCCTCGACGTAACAGACCGCGTTATAAGGCTCGAACTGGCAGTGGGTCATGCGATCGATCTCATAACGCCCTTCGACCACATGATCTGCCTCGGCGAAAGCCCTATCCACGTCGCCCTTGCGGATCTTGTGGTGGGTGTGCACGTTCGGACCGGGCAGATCGTTGCCCATGTACTGGTAGAGCGGCCTGTTGTAGTTGGCAAGATCCGTATGGACGATGGCCGGACAGTCCGGCTCCATCGCCAGCTCAGGATCGAACACCGCAGGGAGTATCTCGTACTCCACTTCGATGAGATCCAGCGCCTCTTCCGCTGTTTCTACCCGGTCCGCCGCGATGCACGCGACCGGATCCCCCACGAACCTGACCACTTCGCGGCACAGCACGTGCCTGTCGTCGATCAGGAGACCGGTCCTGTTCGCGGGGGCGTCCTTGCCCGTGACCACCGCTTTCACACCTTTGAGCTTCAAAGCCTTCGAAGCGTCGATGCCGACGATCCTCGCATGCGCATGCGGGCTGAAGAGGACTTTGCCATGAAGCATCCCGGGCACGCCGATGCCTTGCTCGGATGCATATTTGGTCTTGCCCAGCGCTTTGGCGGGGGCGTCGATTTTCGTGACGTCAGTGCCGACTATACAAAGCCCAGCCATAACCAGCTCCCTTATTCCGCCGCGTCTGCGGTCGCGGTGATAGCTTCGAAGATCCTCTTGTAGCCGGTGCATCGACAGAGGTTGCCGCGCAGCCCCTCCCTGATATCGTCTTGGGTGGGATGAGGATTCTCATCCAGCAACGCCTTGGCCCCCATAATCATGCCCGGAGTGCAGTAGCCGCACTGGATGGCGAAATGGTCGACGAAAGCCTGCTGCAGCGGATGGGGTGTGCCGTCTTCGCCGGCTAGGCCTTCGATCGTGGTGATCTCTTTGCCCTGGGCCTTCATCACCGGATAGATGCAGCTCCGGACGGCCCTGCCGTCGATGATCACCGTGCACGCCCCGCAGTCGCCGGTCTCGCAACTGATCTTGGTGCCGGTGAGGCCGAGCTCGTCTCGCAACACCCGAGCCAACGTCCACCAGGGCTCGACGAACACCTCTTCGCTCTCCCCGTTAACGAGCAACTCTATGGGCTTCCTCATCGTTGTCCCTTTCCCATGTCTCGTGATGCCGGATGGTCATGGCTGCAAGCGCTGATGATCATGCCGGTCGCACCAACCTCAAGGCCCTCTGCGTGAAGACCCTCACCATTTCCTTGCGATACTCGGCGGACGCGCGAACGTCGGTGATGGGCCGCGCTTCATCGGCGGCGGCTTGCGCAGCGGAGGCGATCAGGGAGTCATCGAGGACCTTGCCTCGTAAGATCTTCTCGGCGTTCCCTGCCCTGATCGGAGTAGCCGCTACGGCGCCCAGGGCCACCTTGATCTCCTTGCATGCCCCGTCCTCCTCAGCGAAAGTCCCCACGGTGGCCACGCTAACGATCGCCAGGTCGATACTTCCCCTGGGGCTGTTCTTCAAGTAGACACCCCGCGTCCCTGGCTTGCTTGCCGGAACGTGGATGTCCACGAGTAGCTCTTCGGGCTCGAGTACGCTCACGCCAGGCCCTACGAAGAACTCACTCAGCGGAACGACCCGCTCTCCCCTGGGCCCCACGATCCTCGCTGTAGCCGAGAGGCACAGGAGACCGGGCGCGCACTCTGCCGATGGAGAGGCATAGCACACGTTGCCCCCGATGGTGGCGACGTTTCTGATGCCGACCGAACCGATGAGCCCGGCGGCAGTGGCCAGAAGCGGGAACTTCTCCACCACGGCAGCCGATATGGACACGTCACGGACGGTACTTGCGGCACCGATCCTCAGCCCGCCCTCGCCGTCGTCTGCTATTTGGCAGAGGCTGGGGATGCCGGTGATGTCGATGACGTATTCCGGGCTTATCATCCGCGCCCGCGCCTTGAGCATGAGATCCGTGCCACCGGCAATGATCTTGGCGTTCTTTCCGTGCTTCGCGAGCAGACCCACGCACTCGTCAACCGTCGAAGGTTGGAGGTAATCGAATCTCATTGCGCCTCCTAGGGGATTGCCAACACCAGCTTCAACAGGCTCAGTGAACCGATCAAATATGGATGAAATAGAAAAAGACTATGAACATAGTATCCCCGCATCCCGCTGAACAGCTAGGGGCGCCTCTCGCCTGACCCGCGAATGCTCGAGACGGATCGCGGGCCGCGGCTCGCGCTTTCCGCGCGAGCCGCGGCCGGGAGGCCTTTGTTACGACTTACGCGTTCAGAGGCAGGACTTTGTCCTGCGTCTTGATCGAAGGTGCAGCCACGTTGCTGACGATCGTCAGGTCGTAGGGCCACTTGGTGCCCTTGCGCCACTGGCCGCCCACCATCGGGGTCTTGTAGTTGTTCTTATGGTTGTGCATGGGACCGATCTTGTTGCCCCCCACTATTGGCGCCGTGAAGTCGATAGGTCCGACGATCGTATCGAGCTTCGTGGTGGTGATCGCGTCCAAGATGCCTTTGTTGTCCAGGGTCGCGGCCCGCTTGAGAACATCCACTGCCCATTCCAGAACGATGAAGTGGGCCAGAGGCTGCGTCCACTGCCCGTTCGTAGCAGCGGTGAACTTGTCGGCGAACGTCTGCGTGTCCTCGTTCAGGAGCGCAGAGGTGAACCCAAAGCTGGGCGTCCACTGCACCTCGGTGCAGAGGTTGATGGAAAGATCGCCAACCGCCTCAACGGCCTGCGGAAAGAGCAGCCCAATGGCGAAGGCTGCGGTCTTGGGCTTCCATCCCTGCTGGGCGCTCTGCTTCCAGAACGTCGCGAAGTCCGGCGGGCTGAACATGCCGAGCCCAACCTCGCATCCGTCCTTCTTGAACTGGGAGATGTAGCTGGTGAAGTCTTCGGTCCCCGGTTGGTACTGGCTGGGAAAGGTGCCGGTCAGCCCGATGAGGGGCATGGCTTCCTTCCAGACCGGCAGCCATGCGTTGCCCGGCGCGTTGTTGCCGAGGATAACGCCGACTTTCTTGTTGTTCGGCACCTGGTTCCACATGTCCACGTACGTTGCGACCACGTCTTCAACGCCCCAAAAGGCGTTGTACGTCCACTGGAAAGTGGCGGTCAGATCGCCCTTGGCGCGTGTGGCTACATAGTTCTGCCACGGACAGTCGGTGCTGATGCACGGAACGGAGTTCGCTTCGGCCTGGTCGGCGACCGGGCATACAACGTCGGCGGTGGACGCGGCCGTGAGCAGGTCGACCTTATTGTTGCTGATCAGGTCGCCGGCCACCTGAGCGGCTCGGTTGGAGTCGGACTGGCTGTCGGTGGTAATGATAGTCACCGGGTGCTTCTGCCCATCCGCACCGATGATGCCGTCGCCGATGGCGGCTTTGACGCGGTCGACCGAATATTTGTCAGGAATGCCGAACGCTGCCATCGCGCCCGTTAGAGGCGTGACAAACCCGACCTTGAGTTCCTTGCCGACAGTCGGGCCCGCGGCGACCGTCGTGGTCGATCCCTGAGCCGCCGTGGTAGCGGTCGTGGCCGCCGTGCTAGTCGGCGCCCCAGTGGTGGTCGTCGTGCCGCCGCAGGCGGCCACGAGGCCACCAAGGCCGGCGCCCACACCGATGGTCGCGCCGGCGATGCCGGCGATCTTCAGGAAGTCGCGGCGGCTGACCGACTTGCCATCGAGCACGCCGCGCTCGTCAACCTCGTCGATCGCTTTCTTCTCGTCCTCAAACACTTAAAACCCCTTTGTACGATAAGACTACTTGCTACGCTGCGGTCGTCGCATCTACCAACACGCGCCGATCGCCCCCGCTCGCCTCCGCCCTTAGCCCCACATATGCATGCCGCAGGCGGCCACGATCGTCTGGCCGGTGATGGCACTCGACTCGTCAGAGGCCAAGAAGACGGCGGTATTGCCCAGTTCGTATTCTTCGGT
>JADGPI010000070.1 GCA_017882525.1 Thermoleophilia bacterium | reverse complement strand
ACGAAGTTCGACCGCAGAGAAGGCAAGCTCATCCTGGCGTCCGAGGGGGCGCACTCCGTACCGCGGGTGGTGCACGCCGGCGGCGACGCCACGGGAAGCGTGGTGGCCAGTGCCCTCATGGACGTGGTGTCGTCGGGAAACCGGGTCGAACTGCACGAGAACGAGTTCGCCATCGACCTCCTCATCGACCATGGCCGGTGCGTGGGCGCGGTGTCTTTGGGACAGGGGGGTGAGCTCACCGTCACTCTTGCTCGGGCGGTGATCCTCGCATGCGGGGGAGCGGGGCAGGTCTTCAGCCAGACCACCAATCCCGACGTGGCCACCGGTGACGGTCACGCCATGGCTTTCCGGGCTGGAGCGGTTCTCCGCGACATGGAGTTCATGCAGTTCCATCCCACGGCGTTGTACGGCACCGAGAATCCCACGCTGCTGTTGACGGAGGCGCTGCGGGGCGAGGGCGCGTATCTGGTGGACAGGGCCGGTGTGAGGTTCATGGTGGGGGCGCACCCCCGGGCCGAGTTGGCGCCGCGGGACGTCGTGGTACGCCAGATGAAACAGATAATGGATAGGGATGGCAGCGATCACGTGTGGCTGGATGCGCGGCACCTTCCTTGCGCTTTCTTGAGAGAACGGTTCCCCACTGTATTCACAGGTCTCGCGACCCGCGGATTGGACTTGTGCACTCAGCTCATCCCCATCGCCCCCGCGTCGCATTACTTCATCGGCGGGGCCATGACCGATGTGTGGGGCCGAACGACGGTGCCTGGACTCTATGCGTGTGGCGAGACGGCCAGCACGGGTATCCACGGGGCCAACCGGCTGGCTTCCAACTCGCTCCTCGAGGGCCTGGTCTTCGGGGAGCGGACGGTGCGCGACGTCAACCGCTATCTGGTGGCCTCCGACCCGGCCGTGAGGAAGGTCAAGCTTCAGCTGGGCGAGGAGCCTCGAGAAGGCAACGATCTGGAGTACGTGAAAGGGTGTCGCGGCAAATTGGGCGCTTTGATGATGGCTCTCTGCGGTATCGTCCGTGACAGCGCTGGGCTCCGGGAGGCGTCCAGGCTTCTCGACGAGATGGGAGCGTCCCTTAAGCCGCCGCGACACACCGTAGAAGAGTTGGAGCTGTTCAATCTGCTTACGGTGGCCACGCATATGGTCGCCAGCGCGCGCGTCCGGGAGGAGAGCCGGGGGGTCCATCTCCGCTCCGACTTTCCGGGCCGCGACGATCAGGACTGGCGGAAGCACGTATTGGTCCAGTTGGACGACGAGACCGGGCTGTCCGCGGTGAGTCTTCAGGAGATGGAGGGGCTCCAGCCGATGCTGGAGACTTCGTCCGGAGAGGAGCGCTCATGCTAGACGAAGAGGGCTTGTCTCTGGTGCGTCGAGCGTTATCTGAGGATCTCGCCGGTTACGGGGACATCACGTCGGCGTGGACGGTGCCGGCGGAGCTGGGTGGGCGTGCCGTGATCACCGCGCGGCAGGAGTTGGTCGTCTCGGGGCTGACTCTGGCCGAAGCGGTCATGGAGGTCGTGGATCCCACGGCCGAGTTTGTGACGATGATGGCGGATGGGGCGGGGCTTCGCGAGGGCGAGGTCGTGGCTCGGATCGAAGGCTCGGTAAGGAGCATCCTATCCGCCGAACGCACGATGCTGAACTTCCTCACTCACCTCTCGGGCGTTGCCACCCAGGCGAGGTATTTCGCGAAGGCGGTGGAGGGGACGAGAGCCCGGGTGATCGACACCCGCAAGACCACCCCCGGCCTGCGCCGGTGGGAGAAGCGGGCAGTGGTGGACGGCGGGTGCCACAATCACCGGTTCGGTCTGTTCGACTTGGTTCTCATCAAGAACAACCATCTGACGGCAGCCGGGGGTGTTCGGGCGGCGGTTGCGAGGGCCCAGGACATGCGGCCCCACTACATCATGATCGAGGTGGAGGTAGAGAGTGAGGCGGACCTCCGGGAGGCGATCGCAGCCGGCGCGGACGTCATAATGTTGGACAACCAGAGCTTGGAGCAGTTGGCGCGGTTGGTGAAGGTTGCCCGCGATCTCAAGCCGGATATCGTGCTCGAGGCTTCCGGAGGGATACGGCTGGAGACCGTCCGGGCGGTAGCCGAGACCGGCGTCGACCTCATCTCCACGAGCGCTTTGACCATGGGGGCGCCGGCGGCCGACCTGGGGCTCACGCTGACTGTCGGAGTTTGACGTCTGCCGCCGGAGGCCTGACGCGGGAGTGCACGATCCCGCCCAGCCTTGCCGCGACGGAGGCATAGGAGAGGAGTGGCCATGCTGCTGGCTGTAGATGTAGGGAACACGCAGACGACGATCGGGCTGTTCGACGGGACGGCGCTGAGCGGTAGCTGGCGTGTCGCCACCGACCTGCGCAGCACGGGCGATGAGATCGCCGTCCTCTTGGAGAGCCTACTGCATCTTGACGGCTTCAAACGCAGATCGGTGACTGGGATAGCGGTCTCGTCTGTGGTTCCACGCCTGAGCGGTGAGTATTCGGCAATGGCCCTGGCGAAGTTCGGCGTGGTAGCGCTGGTGGTGGGACCGGGAGTGAAGACGGGCATGCCCATCCTCACCAATGATCCTCGCCAGGTAGGTCCCGATCTCATCGTGGACGCGGTAGCTGCCTACGAAGGCTACGGCGGTCCTTGCATCGTGGTCGATTTCGGTACGGCCACCACCTTCGCGGCGGTCTCCGCGGCGGGTGAATACCTCGGCCACGCGATCGCCCCCGGCATCGAGATATCCCTGGATGCTTTGGCGACGCAGGCCGCCCGGCTCACCAAGGTCGAGCTGGAGGAGCCGGACAGCGTAATCGGCAAGAACACCGTACAGGCGATGCAGGCAGGCGCCATCTACGGCTTCGCCGGCCAGGTGGACGGCATCGTACACCGGATGAGGCGAGAGCTGGACGCCGAGGCCGTGAGCGTGGCGACCGGGGGTCTGGCCGCACTCATGTTCGGGCATGCCACCACCCTCGACAAGCTGGATCCGCTGCTTACCCTGCGGGGTCTTGCGATCATCTACAGGCTCAACCAGCAGTAGAGGGACGGATGGCCTCGCCCTCACCGCTCGCGGCTCCGTTTGAGATCGGCGGCGTGCAGATACCCAATCGCGTGGTTTTAGCGCCCATGGCCGGTCTCACCACCAGTGCCTATCGATCGCATCTTCGAGAGCACGGCGCCGGGCTCGTCACCACCGAGATGGTCAGCGCTCACGGCCTGCTCCATGTCAATCAGCGCACCGGTCGCTATCTCGATTTCCTGGACGAGGAGCGCCCGATCGCGGTGCAGCTTTTCGGGGAGACGGCGGAGGTCATGGCGCGTGCGGCGGAAGCTGTGATGTCTCTTTCTCAGCTTCCCGACCTTCTGGATATCAACATGGGCTGCCCGGTGCGCAAAGTGGTGCGGACCGGGGCGGGCGCGGCACTCATGGCCGATCTCGACCGGGCGGAGGCCATCGTTGCGGCCACCGTGGCGGTGGCGGCGACGGCCGGTATCCCGGTCACGGTGAAGATCCGCAGCTGTCCGCCTGGTGGCGGCGATGTCAGTGAGCTGGCTCGTCGCCTGGAAGCGATCGGAGTGCGGGGTATCGCCGTGCACCCTCGGACCGCGGCACAGCTGTACCGGGGCAGGGCCGATCACACCGTGACTGCCACCGTGGTCCGCGCTGTGAAGATCCCGGTGATCGCGTCGGGGGACATCGCGAGTGTGGCCGGCGCACTCGGGGTGTTGGAGGAAACGGGTGCGGCCGCGGTGATGGTCGCCCGTGGGGCACAGGGAAACCCCTGGCTTGTAGATGGGCTGCTCGCCGGCGAGGAGAGAGCGCGTCCCGGTTTGTATGAAGTAGTGAGCGATCTACGCGCTTTGCTGGCCCGTGCGACACTGGAGATGGGAGCTGTTCGAGCGGCACGTTGGGCTCGGAAGCTGCTCGGGTGGTACTTGAGACGCTCCGGAGTCCCGGGGGCAGTCGTGGACGACCTGCGAAGGCTGCCCGACGTGCCTTCGCTCGACCGGGCGCTGGCAGGGCTGGCCGGGCCGCTCAAGAGAGAACCGCCTGACTAGAAGACAAGTTCTGTTGACATCTGGGTGCCCCTTGCTATAATGCGCCGCTACTTTGAGGCGCACCTCCGCAACTCGAGGGACGAGGAAGGAAGGTATTTTGGCATCTGGCAAGGAAGTCATCCTGACTCAAGAAGGTCTCAAACAGCTTCAAGAAGAGGTGGACCGGCTCTCCACGGTGAAGCGAGATGAAGTGGCTGAGCGGATCCGCTCAGCGCGGGAGTTCGGCGACATCAGCGAGAACTCCGAGTACGACGATGCCAAGAACGAGCAAGCCATGCTCGAGCATCGCATCGGCCTTCTCCAGGAGAAACTGCGCCGCGCCCGCGTCATCAAGGAGTCGGAGATCGACACCGAGAAAGTGAGCGTCGGCACCACGGTCACGCTCCGAGATAAGGAACGCGGGGAGATCCGGATATACACTCTGGTGGGTTCCGCGGAAGCAGATCCCTCGAAGGCGAAACTGTCCAACGAATCCCCGGTGGGCCAGGCGATCCTAGGCAAACGGGTGGGCGATGTGGTCACGGTACCCGTCCCTGCCGGGTTACTCAGCTACGAGATACTCGCCATCGGAAAGATGTCCTAGGTGGATGTATCCGGGGAGAGCTTCGAGGAGGACCGTCTCGAGGCCTTCGACTCCGACCACGTTCCCGAATGGGAGCGTGAGAGGCTGGCCAAGGTCGAACGGCTGCGCCAGCAGCACATAGAGCCCTACGCCCGCAGTTTCGATCCACGCACGCGCCTGGGAGAGATAGCCCAAGCCCATGTAGATCTGGAGCCCGGGACAAGGGCTGAGGGGAGCCACTACCGCGTAGCCGGACGCGTCATGGCCCGGCGCGAGCACGGTAAGGCGGCATTTCTCACCCTAAGGGACGGCTGGGACGACCTCCAGGTGTACGGCACCGTGGATGCGCTAGGACCGGAGTCTTTCGAACGCCTGACAGAATTGGACGTGGGCGACATCGTAGGCTGTGAGGGTCATGTCTTCAGGACACGCCGGGGCGAGCTCACCATCTTTGCCGAGTCGTGGGTGCTTCTGACGAAATCGCTCCGCCCGCTTCCCGAGAAATGGCATGGCCTGCAGGATCGGGAGACCCGCTACCGGCAGCGGTACGTCGATCTGATCGCGAACCCCGATGTGGCCTGGCAGCTACGGGCCCGGGGCAAGTTGGTCTCCGCGATGCGGCGCTACCTTGAGGACAGAGGTTTCGTGGAGGTGGAAACCCCTATCCTTCAGCCTTTGCCCGGTGGGGCGTTGGCACGGCCATTTGTGACCCATCACAACGCGTTGGACGCAGACCTGTACCTGCGCATCGCTCCCGAGCTCTATCTCAAGCGGTTGCTGGTAGGCGGGTTCGATCGCATTTTTGAGATCGGCAAGAACTTCCGGAACGAGGGGATCTCTCTGGTCCACAACCCCGAATTCACGATGATGGAGTTGTACTGGGCGTACGTGGACTATCACGCGATCATGCAGCTGGTGGAGGAGATGATCCCTGCACTCGCCCAGGAGGTGATCGGGACCACTGAGATCGTGGTCGGTGAGCACTCCATCGAGCTGAAGCCCCCTTGGCCCAGACGGACTCTGGACTCCCTCTTGCGCGAGTACCTCGGCATGTCGCTCGTGGAGATGCGAACAGACCCGGTCAAGGCGAGGCGTGAGCTCTCGACGAGGTCGGTGGAGGTCGAGGGGGATGAGGGATTCTCCGCTTTGGTGGACAGCGCGCTCAAGCACCTGGTATGGCCGAAACTGCTGCAGCCTACCTTTGCAATCGACTACCCCTTGGAGTTGAGTCCGCTGTCAAAGACTCATCAGGACGATCCGCTGCTCGTGGAACGCTTTCAGCCCATCATCGGGGGCCGGGAGATGGGTAATGCTTTCTCCGAGCTGAATGACCCGACGGACCAGCGACGGCGCTTCGAGGAGCAGGCCGCGAGCAAGGCCGCCGGGGACGAGGAAGCTCACGCGTTGGACGAAGATTTCCTGCGTGCCCTCGAGTACGGTATGCCGCCCGCCGGAGGCTTGGGTATCGGCGTAGACAGGCTGGCCATGTTCCTCCTCGGTGTAGACTCACTCCGCGACGTCATCCTCTTCCCTCAGCTCCGCCCGGAGCGCTGACCTCGAGCGCCCAAGGGGCGGCGGTCCGTACGGCTCTCCGGCGAGTTCCGTCGGCTTTGTTCCCCGCGGCCAAAGATGAACGGCTGGTTTCGCGCTCGATCGGCGAATCGCACCGTCCTCGGGACGGGTCGGGGGGCCTTCGGGAAGGAGGTCCGGCCGGGAGGCCGAAAGGCCATTATGGTACAATCCAACAAGTAGTTTTCCGACAAAATCCCGGTAAAGAAGACGCTTGACGAGGGTCCGACCTTACCGGTTTGAGGCCCCTCATGGGGGCGCTGATTGGGGGAGATACCGGGTGTTTGCTGAAGAGTCACCCGACTGGAACCTCGAGTCCGATAGCTCCGACACGTGCGAGATGTGTGGGGAAGAGCCGGCGACTGTCCATCTGCTGAAGGTAGAGGGCGGGGCGGTCACCCACACCAGCTTGTGTCCCACTTGCGCCGAGACCGTGGCCGACGAGAACGATGGCTTGGCTTTGGTGCTTGCAGTGCCTTCTGTGCTCCGCCGTCTGGGCAACAATCCCTCGGCTGAGACCGGAGAGGCGGGGTCTTGCGAGGACGAGCACGATGTCTGCTGTGGCGTGTGCGGCACCACGCTGTCTGATCTCAAAGAGAGCGGGCTAGCCGGATGCGCGGCGTGTTATGGGATTTTCGCGGACTATCTTGAGAGCTCGCTGCCGGGGACGGAAGAACAACCCGAGCATCTAGGCAAGGTGCCTCAACGAGGCTCGGAAGGCACCATGGTGCGGCACGAGGTGTTGCGCCTCCAGCGGATGCTGCGCGAACTCGTGGAGACCGAACGCTTCGAGGAAGCCGCAAGCGTCCGGGACCGCCTGGCGGAACTGACCGAGAAGCTCGCGGGAGGTGTGTGATGGCGACACCGGGCTTGATGGCTTCCGGGGTCGGGCTGTCGCGCAACGATGTTGGGGCGCCGTTCCCGCACATCGAGGACGTGTCGGCGCTCGAGGCTGTGCGTGACAAGGTGCTCGATGCGTTGATTGAAACAGGGGACGGGCCGGTCTGGACCGTCCACGACCTGGGCGAACTGAGCTCGCTGGAGCTTGCCTGTCTGGCGGAGAAGGGTCTGATGACCCCGGGTTTTGCTCGGGGCACGGGCTTTGGTCGGGGTTTCGCGGTTTACGGCGACGGAAAGGCCTCGCTGGAGATCAACGGCACCGACCACCTGCAGCTTCTGGCCCATCGGGACGGGGAGCATCTGTCCGAGCTGTGGACTATGCTCAACGTGCTGGATGATCAGCTGGAGACCGCCGCCAACTATGCTTTCGACCCGCGCTGGGGATACCTCACGGCGCGGCCAAGCCAGGCGGGCACGGGTATGAGGGTCTATGCCACGGTGCACGTGCCGGCGCTCATGCTTACCGGGCGTCTTGCCGCGGTGGCTCTGGAGCTTCTTGGGCAAGGTTTCGGCATAGCGCCTCTGTGGGGCGGTGCTGGAGGGCTTCTTCAGATCTCCAACCTGGCACGGCACGGGAAGCCGGAAGCTGAGGTGCTGCAGCAGGTGAAAGAGATCTCCAAGGGAATGGTGGAAAAAGAGCGGTCGGTTCGGAAGATGATGAACCGCGAGACTCCTCTTCAGGTGAAGGACCACATCGGGCGGGCGCTGGGAGTGCTGCAGCAGGCCTGGTCGGTCACCTTTGCCGAGGCGGTGAGCTTGGTTTCGGCGGCGCAGGTTGGCATGGATATGGGTATCGTCGAAGTGCCCGAGTTGGTCACGCAGACGGCGTTTGAGTTCTTGCGCGGATTGCAGCCTGCGCACCTGATGATGGAAAAGATGGACTCAAGATCGGGGTGTTTGGAAAATCCCGAAATAGATGAAGTCCGGGCGCGAGTGCTACGAAATGCCTTCGTAGGCGCATCGGTCCGGGCATAGGAGAGACGTGATGTTTGAGCGTTTTACCGAGCGTGCCCGGCAGGTCATCGTTCTGGCTCAGGAAGAAGCCAGGGTCTTGCGGCACAACTACATAGGCACCGAGCACCTTCTTCTCGGCCTCCTGCGGGAAGCGGACGGGGTGGCTGCGCGAGTGCTCGGAACCCTGGAAGTGTCTTTGGAAGAGGTCCGGGGTGAGATCCAACGGATCGTGGGGGAAGGTGAGAACGAGGCGCAGGGTCAGATTCCGTTCACCCCGCGCGCCAAGAAAGTCCTCGAGCTCGCGCTTCGTGAGGCGTTGTCGCTCGGCCATAACTATATCGGCACCGAGCACATCCTGTTGGGCTTGGTGCGGGAGAGCGAGGGAGTGGCCGCGCGCATATTGAACGATCTGGATGTGGACGCCGACCGGGTACGGCAAGAGATCATGCGTGTGCTCGCAGGCCCGGCCAAACGCCAACCACGGGGCGCGGCGCCTCCCGAGGGTCGCGAGCGGAAGAGCTCCAAGGTGCTCGACCAGTTCGGCCGTAACCTTACGAAATATGCGGAAGAGGACAAGCTGGATCCGGTCATCGGTCGCGAGACCGAGATCGAGCGGGTCATGCAGATCCTCTCGCGCCGCACGAAGAACAACCCTGTGCTGGTGGGAGAGCCTGGGGTGGGCAAGACCGCCGTGGTCGAGGGTCTGGCTCAGCGCATCTCGAGGAACGACGTCCCCGATATCTTGAAGGACAAGCAGATCTACACTCTCGACCTGGGCGCGCTCGTGGCTGGGTCGAAGTACCGGGGTGAGTTCGAGGAACGGCTGAAGAAGGTCATGAAGGAGATCTCCGAGCGCGGAGACATCATCCTGTTCATCGACGAGATACACAATCTGGTAGGAGCGGGTGCGGCCGAAGGCGCAATCGACGCCGCCTCTATTCTCAAGCCTGCGCTTGCTCGGGGCGAGCTCCAGACCATCGGCGCCACGACTCTCGATGAGTACCGCAAGCACCTGGCGCGAGACGCGGCTCTCGAACGCCGGTTCCAGCAGATCCTGGTCAAGGAACCCAGCGTGCTCGAGACCAAGAAGATCCTCGCCGGTCTGCGGGAGCGCTACGAGGCGCACCACCGCGTACGCATCACCGACGAGGCGCTCGACGCCGCGGCATACCTGGCCGATCGGTACATCAGCGACCGTTTTCTTCCCGACAAAGCCGTGGACCTCATGGACGAGGCTGCGTCGCGCAAACGCATCCAGAACATGTGCACTTCTCCAGACCTCAAAGAAGTGGAGGACGCTATCCAAGAGGTGCGCCGCGAGAAGGAAGCCGCCATCGAGATCCAGGACTTCGAGAAGGCCGCCAGCCTGCGCGACCGGGAGCGCCGTCTCCTTGGCCAGCGACGGGAGCTGGAGGAGAAGTGGCGGGAGTCCGATCAGGCGGCTGAGATCTCCATTGGGGAGGACGAGATCGCCGAGGTGACGGCCATGTGGACCGGCATCCCGGTGGCGAAACTCACCGAAGCGGAGACTCATCGTCTCCTGCGGATGGAGGAAGCGCTTCACAAACGCGTAGTGGGCCAGGACGAAGCCGTCAAGGCTGTGTCCCGGGCCATCCGTCGTTCCCGCGCGGGGTTGAAAGACCCGCGGCGACCGGCGGGGTCGTTCATCTTCCTGGGTCCCTCCGGCGTGGGCAAGACGGAGCTGGCGCGGACGCTGGCGGAATTCCTGTTCGGCGAGGAAGCTGCGCTGATCCAGGTAGACATGTCCGAGTTCATGGAGAAACATGCGGTCAGCCGCTTGGTCGGCTCGCCTCCGGGCTACGTTGGATACGAGGAAGGCGGCCAACTCACCGAAGCCGTGCGGCGCAGGCCCTATTCGGTCGTGCTGCTCGACGAGATCGAGAAAGCCCACCCGGACGTCTTCAACATCCTGCTCCAGATCCTCGAGGATGGCCGGCTCACCGACGCTCAGGGACGGGCTGTGGACTTTCGGAACGCCATCCTTATCATGACCTCCAACATCGGCGCATCTACGATCTCGAAAGGCCAAGTGCTCGGATTTGGCGAGCAGGTAGCCGAGGGAGGCCTCGAGTACGAAGAGATGAAGAGCCGGGTCACCGGCGAGCTCAAGACGGTCTTCCGTCCCGAGTTCCTCAACAGGGTCGACGAGGTCATCGTGTTCCGCAAGCTGTCTCGGGAAGAGATCACCGAGATCGTCGGGCTTATGCTTGCCAGAGTGGAAGAGCAGCTCAAAGACCGCGAGATCGGCCTCGCTCTCACTCCGGAGGCTCGTGAGCTCCTGGTAGACGTTGGCTACGACCCCACCATGGGCGCGCGACCGCTCCGGCGGGCCATCCAGCGACATGTGGAAGACCTGCTGGCGGAAGAAGTACTGTCCGGCCGGTTCCCTCGGGGGAGCACCGTCCTCCTTGGCAAGGAGGAGGATCACCTCGTTATCAACGAGGTTCTCGAGGGCGTTCCGGACGTTCTAGTCACCGACAGTTCCGCGTAGGGCTCGGCGGCCCATGCCGCGAGGCAAAAGCTCCTTCATATGCCGGGAGTGTGGGCATGCATCTCCCGGCTGGCTGGGGCGGTGCCCCGAGTGCGGTAGCTGGAACACCATCGTCGAAGAGATCACCAAGCCGTCGGCCGGCCCGAGCAGGGCCGGCGCGGTGGCCGTTGCTGCGCCGGCGCCCATCCGCCTCGTGGACGTGGATGCCGGCGCGCACTCGCGCATCGATACGACTCTGGGAGAGCTCAACCGTGTATTGGGCGGCGGACTCGTAGCGGGCGGCGTCGTTCTGCTGGGTGGCGAGCCCGGCGTGGGCAAGAGCACCCTTCTGTTGCAGGCTTTACTCGGCATGGAGCGCGCCGGGGTGCCAACCCTCCTTGTCTCGGGCGAAGAGTCGGCTCCCCAGGTTAAGCTGCGAAGCCGCCGGTTGGGCGGAGAGGCGAGCGAGCTTCGTCTTCTCACCGAGACCCAGACGGAAGTTGTGGTCGCTTGCCTTGAAAACCTGCGGCCGGCGGTCTGCGTCGTCGATTCGGTGCAGACCTTGTGGTCGGCGGAGATCAGCTCTGCGCCCGGCTCTGTCGCCCAGATCCGTGAAGCTACAGGGCAGTTGCTCCGGGTGGCAAAAAGCAAGGGGCTTGCCTTGCTCCTGGTCGGCCACGTCACCAAAGACGGCGAGCTTGCCGGTCCCCGGGTGCTGGAACACATGGTCGATGCCGTCCTGTCCTTCGAAGGCGAGCGCGCGCAGCCCTTCAGAATCCTTCGGGCGGTGAAGAACCGCTTTGGCTCCACCAACGAGGTGGGCGTGTTCCAGATGGCCGAGAGTGGCCTGGAAGAGGTGCCCGATCCGTCCTCGGTCTTCATGGAGGAGGGGGAACTGCGGTCGGGGTCTGCAGTGGTGCCGGTGCTCGAAGGCAGCCGCTGCCTCCTCGCCGAGGTGCAGGCGCTCGTTGCGCCAAGCAGTCTGGCGATGCCGCAACGTGTGGCACGCGGCGTCGATCGCAACCGGTTGGCCATGATAGTGGCCGTATTGTCGCGAAGAGCGCGAATCCCGCTGCCTAAGTGCGACATTTTTGTTAACGTTGCTGGTGGACTGGTCATCGAAGATCCGGCGGCCGACCTGGCAGTCGCACTGGCGATAGCGTCAGCGTGGCAGGACGGGCCCACCGGCAAGGGGGTGGCTGGGTTCGGGGAGATCAGCCTCACGGGCAAGGTGCGCTATGTCATGCAGGGAGAAAAGCGCATACAAGAGCTTACACGTCGCGGTTTTCAGAAAGTCCTACTGCCGGCGCGGAATGGAGAAGAATACCGGGCTTCGGGAGGCATTCTTTCGGGGTTGACGTTAGTGGCAGTCACGGATATCGGGGAGGCGGTGAAGAATAGAAGTGGTTAAGCGGCCACCAGCGATTGACGAGAAGCTTGTGGAAGCACTGCAGATGGTCGCTCCGGGGACGGTCATCCGTCAGGCGATCGACAATATCGTGCGCGCCCGTACCGGGGTTTTGCTGGTCTTTGCCGACGAGCAAGACGTCAAGCCCATGATCTCGGGCGGCATCGACATCGACGTCGAGTTGCAGCCGATGATCCTCTACGAGCTGGCCAAGATGGATGGGGCCATCCTGCTCAATCGCGACGGCACGCGCATCACCCATGCGAACATCCAGCTAATGCCGGATGCTTCTATCGAATCCCAGGAGACCGGCACCCGTCACCGCACAGCCGAGAGGGTGGCCAAGCAGATAGAAGCCCTGTGCATCTCGATCTCCGCCGCACGGGACGTGGTCTCGATCTATCTGGACAACATCCGGTACATCATGGATGAGATCCGGTCGATTCTGGCAAAGTCCAACCAGGCCCTGCAGACGCTCGAGAAGTTCAAGGCCCGACTCAATCAGGTGTCTACCGCCCTGAGCGCTCTCGAGTTCGAGGACGCCGTCACGCTCTACGACGTACTCAGCGTTCTGCAGCGCACTCAGATGGTGCTTGTGATCGTGCATGAACTCGAGCGCTACATCATCGAGCTGGGCACCGAAGGCCGCCTGGTCCAGCTGCAATTGGAAGAGCTGATGGTGGACGTGCGGGAAGACCGCGCGGCCGTCCTGGCCGACTACCTGCCCAACCCGACGCCGGCACGGCTGGAAGAAGCGAGGGGCGCTCTCGGGTCTTTCCAATCAGAAGAGCTGTTGTCGCTTTCGCGACTGGGAGAGGTCCTTGGATACGAGCCCGTCATCAATGCGCTCGAGAAGCACGTCAGCCCGCGCGGGTACCGCATGCTGCGCAAGATACCGCGTTTGTCCGGCGGGATCATCGAATCTCTGGTCAAACGATTCGGCCGTTTGCAGCTGATTCTTGACGCGAGCGTGGAGGAATTGGCGGCTGTGGACGGAGTGGGGACCGCCCGAGCTCAAGACATCAAAGAGGGTCTCATCCGTCTGCGAGAGTTGAACCTTCTCGAGCGCTACGGATGATGTTCCTGGTGGGAGACACGGTCGTCTATCCCCACCACGGGGCGGGCCGCATCCTGGAAGTCACCGAGGAGGATTTTCAGGGCGAGGTCCGCAGGTTCTACACGATCCAGATCCTTCACAGCGACATGACGGTGAGGGTCCCTGTGGACAACGTGGGGGGCGCGGGCATCAGGGCGGTGATCTCCGAATCGGAAGTGGAAGAGGTCCTCGGCGTGCTGCGCGACGACCCCACCAGGATGCCCAAGAACTGGAATCGTCGCATCAAGCACAACCGCGAGAAGATCAAGACGGGCGAAGTGCTAGAGATAGCCGATGTGCTGCGCAACTTGGCCCTGCGAGATGCCGATAAGGGTCTCTCCACGGGAGAGAAGCAGATGTACGG
This sequence comes from Thermoleophilia bacterium, assembly GCA_017882525.1. GTDB lineage: Bacteria > Actinomycetota > Thermoleophilia > RBG-16-64-13 > RBG-16-64-13 > Chersky-299. The sequence goes on along the minus strand of JADGPI010000070.1, from coordinate 5,432 downwards.
CAAGGTGAAGCGGATCCTGGCCTCTGAGCTGATGTACGCGAAGCAGATGCAAGAGAAAGAGGCCCTTCGTTTTCTCGACGATATCCTTGACGAGATACGCCTGCAGGCCCACGTCCAATAGAGCACGGGCGAGAGGAGCGTTGACCATTGGCGACTGAAAAGCGCGGCGACCCGATGGTCTTCGCGGTCAGACTCGTCGTTGCGTTGGTGGGCGGCGTCACATGCTACGAACTGGCGATCTCGTTCATCCCGCGCTCGAGTCTGAGCAAGACGCCCTATGCGCTCTTGGTCACCATGGCGGTGCTCGTCGGCATCGTTCTCGGCATCGTTCTCGGCGGATTCCTCGGGCGGGCAATCACCAAGCTGGGCAGGCGCCTCGACCGCGGAAGCGCTCCTCTTACCGCCAGCGGGCTCATATTCACCACGGTGGGACTCGTGTTGGGGCTGGTCACGGCAGCTCTGGCAGGCCTCGCCATCAAAGACCTCCCGATCGTCGGCGTTTACGTACTTCCCTTGCTCTTCGCAGTGAGCGGGTATCTGTTCGCCTATATGGGTTACAAGCGGCACACGGACATGGCGCGGCTCTTGGGTCTCAAGGGCTTGCTGAAACAACCGGACGCTCAGGAGTACTTGCGGCCCAAGCTACTCGACACCTCGGTGATCATAGACGGCCGCATCGGGGACATCGTGCCTACGAGCTTCCTCGAGGGCGACCTGGTCATCCCAGGCTTCGTCCTGGAAGAGCTCCAGTCCATCGCCGACTCTACGGAGCCGGGCCGCCGCGCCCGGGGGCGGCGCGGCCTCGACACCGTGCGCGACTTGCAGGAGAACTACGACCGCGTTGTCATCGTCGAGCGGGATTTTCCTGGGCTTAGCGAGGTAGATGCCAAGCTCATCAAACTGGCGCGCGAGATGAAGGCCTGTATCCTTACCACCGACTACAACCTCAACAAGCTGTCGCAGATCCAGGGCGTGGAGGTCCTCAACGTCAACGAGTTGTCCAACGCCTTGAAGACTGTGGTTCTGCCGGGCGAGACCCTGGCCGTGCGCGTGTTGCGCGAGGGCAAGGAGGAGGACCAAGGGGTGGCGTATTTGAACGACGGTACCATGGTGGTCATCGAAGGCGGCGGGAACCGCCTGGGCGAAGAAGTAGAGGTGGAAGTCACCTCAGTGCTGCAGAACCCGTCGGGGAAGATGATATTCACGCGACTGGCGTCTTAGGATCGGCTGCGCCATATCGACGGCATCGGACCGGCGCGTAAGGATAGGAGGCCGATGAGCAGGTCAGGACTGAGTCTGGCGCTGATAGTCGCCTCTGCCGGCTACGGGACGCGACTTCAATCGGGGCTGCCCAAGCAGTACGTGCCGTTGCTTGGCATACCCATGTTGCAGCGGACGCTGCATGCGCTCAGCACTTGTCCGGTGGTCGACGCCTTGGCGGTAGTTGTGAATGTCGAGGACGTGGAGTATTGCTACGGGGAGATCCAGAACGAGCACATCGAGAAGATCGTCAAAGTGACCCCGGGTGGTGCGGAGCGGGCGCTCTCCGTGCGCAATGGTCTGCGGACTCTCGCGGAGTTGGGCACCTGGGACCTCGTCGGGGTGCACGACGGCGCTCGTCCGCTGATCACCTGCGCGGAGATAGCGGCGGCGGTCGACGCTCTTGCCGCCGACGTCTCCCTGGACGGTGCCGTCCTCGCTATCCCGAGCGCCGACACGATGAAGATCGTGGATGACGCCGGCCTGATCAAGAGCACACCGGTCCGGCGGTACCTGTGGCGGGCACAAACGCCGCAGATCTTCCGCTGGCGAGTGCTCATGGACGCCTACGGCCAGAGCGATGAAGCCCTGCTGGGGGCCACGGACGACGCATCGCTCGTAGAGGCGCGGGGCGGCAGGCTGGCCGTCGTGCAGGGCTCCCCCGAGAACTTCAAGATCACCGATCGAGTGGACCTGCGTCATGCGGAGCAGATCCTGGCGGAGCGCCGCGGGTGAGTGACTCGGCGCCCGATCTCCGCGTGGGCCTTGGATTCGACGCCCATCGGTTCGCCCCGGCCCGCGCCTTGATCCTGGGTGGAGTGCGTTTTCGCGACCACGACGGACTTGAAGGACATAGCGACGCGGACGTTCTGGCACACGCGGTCATGGATGCGGTCTTGGGCGCGGCGGGGCTGGAGGATATAGGCCACCACTTCCCCGATTCCGACCCCGCTTATGCGGGCGCGGACAGTCTGGGACTCCTCGCCTCGGTAGCCATCCTGATCCGCAGCGCAGGGTGGGAGGTAATCAACGTTGACGCAGTGGTCATCTGCGAGGAACCTCGCCTCGCGCCCCAGCGACAGGCGATGCAAGACCGGTTGGCGCAGGCGATGGGCATAGAGCCAGACCGGGTCGGAGTGCGGGGCACCACCACTGAGGGCCTTGGCTTCACCGGCAGGCGGGAAGGCATCGCGGCTCAGGCGGTAGCGCTCTTGGAAAGGCAGCCGCGCGTGGCCTGAGCCCAACGCGGGAATCATCTCCCCTGAGAAGACCAGACAAACGCAAGACCAGAGAGATCCTGATGAGTGACGTACGAGTCCGTTTCGCCCCCAGTCCCACCGGTTCGCTGCACGTGGGTAGTGCCCGCACGGCGCTGTACAACTTCCTCTTTGCTCGGCATCAGGGCGGCACGATGGTGCTCCGCATAGAGGACACCGACCTCAAACGGTCCACTGGCGAGCACGACGCCAGTATCATGCGCGACCTGGAATGGCTGGGATTGCAGGCCGATGAGGGTCCGGACGTCGGTGGGGCCTTCGGACCATACAGACAGAGCGAGCGTGCCGGCCTCTACGAGTCCGGCGTCCAGCAACTCGTGGCCGGTGGATGGGCGTATCCGTGCTTCTGCCCCCAAGAAAAGCTGGACGAACTGAAAGCGATACAGTTGGCGCGCGGGGACATGCCCAAGTACGACGGCTGTTGCCTGCGCATGAGCGCCGACCAGGTCCAGGCCCGGCTTGCCGCGGGGGAGGAAGCGGCCATCCGCTTCCGGGTACCTGCAGGTGACGTCAGCTTCGACGACCTGATCCATGGGCCGATCACGTTCTCATCAGAGGTAATCGGCGACTTCATCATAAAGCGCACGGACGGCGGTTTCGCGTACAACTTCGCGGTGGTCATCGACGACGCCGGTATGCAGATCACTCACGTGATCCGGGGTGAGGACCACATCACCAACACCGCCCGCCAGCTGATGCTTCTTGCCGCCCTGGGCAAGCCCGCTCCGCGTTACGGACACCACTCTTTGATCCTGGCGCCGGACGGGTCGAAGCTGTCCAAGCGTCACGGGGCCACATCCATCGGCGACTTTCGGGGCCTCGGCTACCTCCCGGCGGCGCTGGTGAACTTCCTTGCGCTCCTGAGCTGGCATCCGGGTGACGAGCGGGAGAAGTTCACGCTGGGGCAACTGGTGGAGGAGTTCGACATGGACCGGGTCTCCAAGAGCCCGGCCATCTTCGACGTGCAGAAGCTCAACTGGCTCAATGGGCTCTACATCCGCGAGCTCGGCGCCGGGGAGCTGTATCACCTCATGGAACCCTATCTAGCGGACGCCGGCATGACGTTCGCGCCGATCCAGCGGGAAGTGGTGGCGGAGGCTGTCCAGGCGAACCTGGTGGTGCTGGGCGACGCCCCGCGCTTCGCGGATGTGTTCCTGGAAGACGTAGATCCGGCGGCTTGCTTATATGCTGATACACTTCTCGCCCTGGGGGCGGACGTTCTGCTGCAGTTGGCCCGGCACGCGCTCGAGGAGTTGCCCGGAGAGTATGTTTCCACCAAGGAGGCGAAAGCGGTGCTTCGCGAACTGATGGAAGCTGCCAAAGGCGAGGGGCTGAAGGGCAAATCAATCTACCAACCGTTGCGGGTGGCTCTCTCTGGGCGGGACCAAGGCCCCGAGCTCTTCTATCTGGTCGCGGGTCTGGGCAAGGGCAAGATCTTGTCCCGTTTGGCCTCTGCCTCCGCATTCGTTGCCACCCACCCCGGCACTTGCGCCTCCTAAGCTAGTCTGTGCCAAGAACAAGGAGACCTGCCACTATGCGGCTGTACGACTCCATGACCCAGGAGAAGCGGGAGTTCGTCCCCAGGGACGAGGGCCACGTGACCATGTATTTCTGCGGGCCCACGGTCTATAACTACGTTCACGTGGGAAACGCGAGGCCGTTCGTGGTGTCGCTCGTGGCGAAGCGTTACTTCGAGTCTCTGGGATACCGCGTCACGCTGGTGGAGAACATCACCGACATCGACGACCGCATTATCCAGAAAGCCAACGCCGAGGGCCGTACCGCGCGGGAGGTGGCCGATGAGTTCGCCAACGCCTATCGCGAAGACACCGACAAGCTGGGGCTGGGCCGCCCAGATGTGGAGCCGTATGCCACCGAGCATGTCCAGGAGATCGTTGACCTGATCGCGAAGCTGGTGGAACAGGGGCACGCCTACCAATCGGGTTCCGACGTGTACTTCGACGTGGATAGCTTTGAGGGGTACGGGAAGCTCTCCAAGCAACAAGTGGCCGAGATGCGTCACGGGGATCGCATCGACCCTGGAGACGACAAGGCGGATCCTCTCGATTTCGCCCTCTGGAAGGGTGCCAAGCCCGGCGAGCCCGCGTGGGAAAGCCCTTGGGGGCAGGGGCGCCCTGGCTGGCACATCGAGTGCTCGGCAATGAGCCTCAAATATCTGGGCGCCGGCTTCGACATCCACGGGGGCGGCCGCGACCTGATCTTCCCGCACCATGAGAACGAGATCGCCCAGGCCGAAGGAGCTCTGGGGGAGACCTTCGTGCGTTTTTGGATGCACAATGGCATGCTCAATCTGCGCGACGAGAAGATGTCGAAGAGCCTCGGCAATACGCTCACCCTTCGGGCGACGCTCGAGAAACACCGGCCTGAGGTTCTTATCGCCGCGTTCCTCGGTAGCCACTACCGTAGTCCTCTTGAGTTCAGCGACGAGCTGCTGGAGGATACAGGGCAGCAGGTGGAGCGGCTGCGAAACGTGTTCCGGCGGCTAGCGGACTATGCGCCCTCCGAGGGCACCGGCAGAGAGTCCGGGAAGGGTGACGACAAGCTTCTTGGCTTCCTCTCTGTGAGGCGCGGGGCTTTCTCGGCCGCGCTTGCAGACGATCTCAATACCGCGGCCGCGCTGGCTGAAGTCTTCGGTCTCGCTCGCGAGGTCAACACAGCCCTTGCCAGGGGTAATGTCTCGAGGTCCGCTGCGGCCCGGGTACAGGGTGAGATGGCTCGGATGACGCATGTGCTCGGTCTGGAAGCGGTGACGGTAGAAGGAGGCACCGCGCCTGCCGACGTTGTGTTGCTGGCTACGGAGCGGCAAGAGGCCCGTGCCGCGCGCGATTTCGCGCGCGCCGATACGCTTCGCGCGGAGATTCTAGCCCACGGCTT
>JADGPI010000069.1 GCA_017882525.1 Thermoleophilia bacterium | reverse complement strand
TCGGAGCGCTGTCCGGAGGGACGATCAACTACCTTTTCATGGACCATTTCCAGGAGATGGCCAAAGGTCATTTTGTGGTGAAACGACTAGAGAAGAAATATGGCGCGGCACTGGTGGAGAAGACGTACAAGGATCTACTCCTGTGACTTCCGCTCGACAAAGGAGTGGTTTGCCGCAGCAAGGGTATCTCACCAATACGGACAATCTGGAGAGGAGACCTCATGGCGGGTAAGGTGGACAAAGCAAAGGGTCGCATCAAGAAGGCCGGCGCTGAGCTTACAGACGACGAGAACTTGAAGCGCGAAGGCGAGATCGACAAGGCGAGCGGCAAAGTCAAGGCAGCAACCGAGAAAGTCGCGGACAAAGCTCGGGCGGCAGTTCGGAAGAAGTGAGCTAGACCGCATTCATCCCGGAAAATGACGCGTTCTGGAAAAGAGCCCGGTAAGAACTCCGGGCTCTTTCTCTGCTTTGCCTCGAGTCCGAGGCAGCATATGGAGGTTTAACGATGGACCAGCACCTCACCGATCTCATCGAAGCTCTGGGGAGCGACGACGGATCGAAGCGAAAGCGGGCCCGGGAGACACTGGCTCTGCTGGGCGAACCCGCCGTCCAGCCGCTGCATGGTCTGCTCTCGAGCTCGACCATGCGCATCCGCTGGGAGGCCGCAAACTGTCTGGCGGCAATGGTCGACCCCGGGTCTGTCCAAGCCTTCGTTGAACTGATGATGGACCAATACTCGGAAGTGCGTTGGCTGGCCGCGAGTGGGCTGATCAACCTGGGTCCCCGTTCTGTGGCTCCCGTTCTCGAATCTCTCATCCAAGATGCCGAGTCTTCGGGCCACCGGCAGATGGCACGGCGCGTCTTGCGAGGGCTGTCATCCGGTAACGATGTCCTCGCAGAAATCGTCGGACCGGTCGTAGACGTGTTGGGTCATGCCGATTCTGCCGTCATCGCGTCCAAGGCAGCCGTTGCGTTGAACGAGTTGGGCCAGACCGCGGGCCCGCGCTAACGCGTGGGCTGCGTCTCGTCCCTAGGACATCAGGTCTAGCCGTCGCACCTGCAGGGGCGCTTCACCCGCGCGACGCTTCACCCACGCGCGATATTGATGGCGCGAGCGACCAGCATGGCGGCGATGACGAACGAAGCCGTACTCTGGATGCCCATCACAAGCTTTGCCCGCTTTGTGTACGGCATGGCGTCGGTGGGCGAAAACGCGGTAGCGGCAGTGAGCGACACGTACAGGTAGTCGGGGAAGGTGGGTTTCCAGTCGGGCGGAGCGAGCCCCTGCTGGTCCTGTTGTTGCTGCGGGAAAACAAGGTCGGGATAGTCGCGGTATCCGTCGGCGCGGGCCTCAGGTCCGCCGCCGTCGAGCTCCCAGTAGATAAGGGCGAAAACGGCGACATTGACGACCCAGAGCGCGGCTCCGGTGAGGAGCAACTCGGTTGGGCTGAGCTTCGATCCCACGAAGACCCCACGCACGAGCAAGACGAGGCTGACCAAGTTGGCGATCACAAGCACAGCTATGACGCCAAGAGAGAGCGTCCGCAAGGCTCGGCTGGGCTCGGTTCGGGAAGGTATGTAGACCGCCACCGAAGCCAGCAAGAGGATCCCAGCGACCGCCGGATACAGCCATATCGGCCTCAACGAGAGGCTGCCGGCTATCCATGTCTGGCCGGCGATGATGATGACGACGGCTCCAAATGCCGGCCACCTCGATTCGGCTTTGGTGGGGCATTGCCACGATGGCACAAAGTCGCCCGCGGACGCGTGTCCCCTGGTCTGACTGCGATGCGGCTTATCGGCCATTGTGTCCTTTCGCGTGTGGGCATCTCAAATAGTGTAGGCGTTCAAGGTCCGCCGTGGAATAGCATGGGCAGGTTTGATTGGGCGATGAAGAGGGGCTCGAAAGACGGGCCCAGAGAATCCGTTTGCAGCACCAGAGGGAGGCGAAAGGGTGGAAAACCACGGCGTGAGCAAGCGGCTGCAAAACCTAGAGGCACAGGTGAGCGAGCTTCTTCTGCACCGCGCGGCGGTCGACGTCAATGCCTTGGAGGACGAGAGGCTCACCCTGGGTGATCGCATGGCCGACTCTCTGGCCGCAGCTGCCGGCAGTTGGCGTTTCATCGTCTCGTTTCTGGCCTTGATCGCCGTCTGGATGGCGCTGAATCTCTTGGCCGCCATCCATCACTGGGATCCCTACCCGTTCATCCTTCTCAATCTGGTGCTTTCGTGCGTTGCCGCCCTGCAGGCCCCGGTGATCATGATGAGTCAGAACCGCCTGGAGACCCGGGACCGACTGCGGGCGGAGAACGACTTTGAGGTGAACGTGAAGGCGGAGCTATTGCTGGAGCATCTCACCGAGGAGATCGAGGCCCTAAAAAGGGGCCTCATCTCACTCGGGGCTCATCTCGAGGAAGACTGGGAGATTCACCGGCAGCTCTGAATGACAACTGCCGGCGCTTGGCCAGCGTGCTCGTCTCAGTCCGCTAGCCTTGTTTGAGAGCCTCGGCCAGGTCCTGCAGGGTGTCAGCGGTCTCGGGTGACACAAAGGCCACGTCCTTGCCCGCCTCGAAACTGGCAGGCGTGGGCAGGAAGGAGCGCGAACGTCGTTTCCGGCCGATACCCCCGGACAGCTCGTAGCCCAAGATCTTGCCGCTCTTCTCGTCCACATAGAACGCCTCGAACTTACCCAGATCCCGTCCGTCGGTCGTGCGGATGTGAACGTCCGCGAGCACGTTGTCGCGGTCGAGCACGTCTTTCATGTCCGGGACCTCCGAGGCTTTCACCACGCTGGTCTTCGAATCGATGACGATGGCATCCACACCCACGCTCAGGATCGCGGCCCAGCGAACCACGCGGGCGCCGCTGAACAGTCCCTTTTCGTCGACCATTAGCCCTAAGACTTGGCTGCCCTTCTGGTCTACGACCAGGTCGTGGACTTTCCCCACCTGCTCTCCCCCGTCGCGGGTTATCAGCAGACGATTGATGAGTTCGCTCCCCTTCAACATGAAGTCGTGCCTCCTATGGCTAGATTGTGCCTTCTAGAAAGAGGACCACTACCACGATGATTATCACCAAGACCACCGCAGCAAGCGTCCACATCGCGGTCTTCCACCGGCGGCCACTCATCCTCGGCATGCCTATCTCACCTTTCCCACTAGTCTTCGGATGCACCACTGGCCTCGCCCATATGAGAGCCAATCTTTATTACCCGTGCTTCCGATTCGGAAACCTTGCGTCGCGATGTGTGGCCAGGGAACGGCGGAGCACGCCGCTGGAAATGGCACTACTGGAGTCGTTCCGCCCGCTGGTAGAATATGCGGCCACCTGCTCTGTTTAGGCTGATTGGAGAGCGATGGAAGTTCTCGCGAGCTCCGTGTCGGGCGTCCCGTTGCTCAAGGTGACCGGGGACGTGGACCACCTGAGCGCCTCGGCCCTGGAAAAGTCCGTCCAAGATGTCCTCAGTGTCGATGGTCTTCGCCTCTTTCTCGATCTCAGTGGCTGTCCCTATCTTGATAGTGGCGGCCTCTCCGTTCTACTTGTCACCCTTCGCCAGGTCCGCGATAAGGGCTGGCTGGGCGTTGTAGCTCCCAACCCCAACCTCCTTCGCCTGTTTGAGATCGTGGGCCTGACCTCCGCCGGTAGTTTTCGGGTCTTCTCAGACCTTGAAGAGGCCCAGAGTGCCGCCCTCGAATCGCCGCTTGAATCGTGACCAGTCCGCCGCACGAAGAGCGAGGTAGCTTCTCCAAGCTTACCCTTCCCCCGGATCTCACCAAGCTGTCGGAGGCCAGGAGTTTCGTGGAGAGAATCGGGCGCGAGGCCGGTCTTTCAGAAGATCGGCTCTTCGACCTCCAGGTAGTGGTATCCGAGGGCTGTGCGAACGCCATCGAGCACGCCGCAAGCGCGGTGGAGATCGAGGCCTGGCACCTTCCCGACCGCTTGATAGTCGAGATCACAAACGACGGCACGTTCCAACCCGGTCTCTACAAAGACGACGAGCACCGTCGCCGCGGACTCGGGCTGCCGCTCATGGTCTCTTTGGCGGACCAGGTGCACGTCGCGCGGCCTGGGGACGGCAAGACCCGGGTCTCGCTCACCTTCTTCCTCGAGGCCTCGTCCACTGAGAGGCATGAGCCAAAATCGGAGGGCCCGGGCTCCGTGGTTGGCCGGCTCGAGGCCGAGACCCTCAAGCTCGATGCCGTGCGGGCCCGCGAGACCTTCTTGGCCGACGTGCTGGAGCGCGCTTCGCAGCCCTTTGGGGTCGGATACCCAGACGGGCGCTTGGGCATCACTAACGCTGCTTTTGCACACCTTCTGGGCTATAGCAAAGATGAGCTCGGTTCGCTCGAGTGGGGCGCATCTCTCACGCCTCCGGAGTGGTCGGAAATGGAGGCCGTGAAACTTGAGGAGCTTCATCGGACAGGGGAGCCGGTGCGCTACGAGAAGGAGTACGTGCGCAGCGATGGCTCGCGGGTTCCGGTGGAACTCCTCGTGCATCTGGTCCGTGATCCGGAGGGCGAGCCTCTCTACTACTACTCGTTCATAACGAATATCACTGAGCGCAAGCAGGCAGAGAAAGCGCTAAGAGAGAGCGAAGAAGGCGTTCGCCGCAAGCTCGATATCTTGGTTTCCCCTGACGGCGACGTCGCCGAGCTCGAGTTAGCCGACATCATCGACGGTCCGGCGCTTCAGTCCTTCCTTGAAGACTTCCACCGATTAGCCGGCATCCCGGTTGCCATTGTCGATCTGAAGGGCAAGGTGCTGGTGGGCGCGGGTTGGTCCGACATCTGCTCGGGGTTCCACAGAGTGCATCCAAACGCCCGCAAGAATTGCGTCGAGAGTGACACACTTCTCACGACCGGCGTGCCCGAGGGAAAGTTCCGGCTTTACAAGTGCAAAAACCACATGTGGGACATCGCCACACCGATAATGGTGGGCGGCAGGCACGTGGGAAACGTGTTTGCCGGGCAGTTCTTCTTCGACGACGAGCGGGTCGACCGCGAGCTGTTCCGTTCTCAGGCCAGAGAGTACGGCTTTGAGGAGGAGGCCTACCTGACGGCCCTTGATTCCGTCCCCCTTGTGAGCCGGGAAGCTCTCAATAGCTGCATGAGCTTCTTCACGAAGTTGGCCGGCATGTTGTCGAAGGATAGCTACGGCAGGATAAGGCTCGCTCGCTCGGTGGCCGAGCGCGATGCCCTGCTGGATTCGGTGAGCGCGAGTGAGGAGCAGTTCCGCGCAATGTTCGAGCGACACAAGGCGGTGATGCTGCTCGTCGACCCCGAGGGCGGCGCGATCATCGATGGCAATGACGCCGCCGCACAAGAGCAAGATGTTCTCGTGTCGCTCGCCCCGGCCATCACGGAGGCCTTTGCTCGCAAGCGGGCAGAGGAAGGACTGCTAAGGACCAAGGCAGCTCTCGAGGAGGCAGTTGTCAAGGCGTCCAGTGACCTTGACGCGGCCCGGCGCCTGCTGTCCGAACGCACCCGGCACCTGGATGCCTTCTTCGACCACTCGCTCACTCCACTCGTGCTCCTCGACCGCAACTTCAACTTCATCCGGGTGAACGAGGCCTACGCGAAGGCCTGCGCAAAGACGGTGGATGATTTTCCGGGCCACAACCACTTCGAGTTCTACCCCTCGGACGCCCGACCCGTCTTCGAGCAGGTGCTGCGCGCAAAAGAGCCCTTCCAGGTCACCGCGCGGCCGTTCGAGTTCCCCGACCATCCCGACTGGGGGATGACCTATTGGGACTGGACCCTCACGCCGTTGCTGGATGAGTACGGCGAGGTCGAGGCCCTTGTATTTGCGCTCGAAGACGTCACCAGTCGCGTGAAGGCCTCGAAGACTCGCCGGTTGATCCCCGGCGCATGGCTTGCCGGACGCCGGTTAGGCGAGCGGAAGCGGGCAGCCCTCTTCGTGCCGATCGCGACAGCCGTGGAAGTTCTGCTCTTCTTGGGAATAAGCCGGCTTGGCCCTCCCAGCCGCTACCTCGGGATCCCGGGTGCCGCTGCAGCTCTCATTGGGGTGGTTGCCGCGGTCGCAGCCGGTCCTGTTGCCGGGGCCATCGTCGCTCTTGCCGGTGGAGTAGCCTACCTCGCGTTCCTCGCGGAGTTTGGTCGTGCCATCTCCTGGCCGGCCATTATCGGGTCCATTGTCCTGTGGACATTGGCTTCGGTCGTGGCCGGTATTGGAGCTGACTGGGTGAGGCGCCGTGCTGCCGACCGTGAAACGCTGCTATCGCAGTCTGTGAAGGACCGGGACGCACTGATGAAATCCCTCAGGGAAAGCTCGGAGAGGTACCGCGTCGTCGCCGACTTCACCTACGACTGGGAGGATTGGCTCGGTCCGGACGGACGGTTCGTCTATGTATCTCCCTCGGTTCAGCGTGTGACCGGTCACCGGCGGGAGGAGTTTATCGAGGATCCTGGTCTCTTCCTTAGTCTCGTTCATCGCGAGGACCGCGAGGCCATCGGGCGGCTCTTCGAGCTGCTGGATGCCACTCCGGCCAGGCTAGAGTTCCGGATCGTCCGTGCGGACGGGGAGGAGCGCTGGATAGAGCGCGCGTGTCAGATGATGTACGATGCCGACGGCCGCTTGCTGGGGAGGAGGGGCTCCAACCGGGACGTCACCGAGCGCAAGCGGGCGGAAACCGAGCGCGAGCGCTTGCTGACTCAGGAACAGGATCTTGTCGAGGAGCTCTCGGCAGCCAACGAGGAACTCCGGATGCAGACGGAAGAGCTGGCCGTCCGAGACGAGGAACTACAGTCCCAGAACGAGGAGCTCGTTCTGATCCAAGAGGGACTTACCGAATCAGGTCGGCTAAGCCAAGCCCTCAATCACGTCAACGAGAGCTTGAACTCGATACTCGAGTTTTCGGAGGTCCTTCGGCAGGTGGTGCGCGAGGGTGCGGTTGCACTGGATGCGGAGAGAGCTGTTCTCGAGCTTCGTGAGGAAGACGGTTGGTTGGTGCAAGAGCTCCTGGGCCTGCCCGAGCATCTTCGAGGATCGCACCTGTCTCAAGAAGAGGCGTCGGTTGCGACAGCAATGGTCCTTCAAGGCGACATACTAGTGATCGAAGACGCCAGGCGAGACCCTCGAGTCAACACGAGTACCTTGCTGCGCTACGGAACGACCGCCGCTCTCGTCGTGCCTGTTCGCCTGCGCGGTCTGATTCTGGGCTCGCTGCATTTCATCTGGGCCAGTGGGCGGCGTACGTTCTCAATCGCCGAGATGGACTTTGCTCGCAAGCTCACCACCTCGCTTGCCTTTGCCCTGGAGAACGCCCGACTGCTGGAAGAGCAGACAAACATCGCCGAACGCCTACAGCTGGCTCTTCTTGACATGCCGCAGCAGGCGCATGGGGTCGAGTTCGGCCACCTCTACCGTTCCGCCACCGAGAAGGCGTCGGTAGGCGGCGACTTCTACGATGTGTTCCCGCTCAAAGACGGCCGCATCGCGGCCTTGATCGGAGACGTCTCCGGGCATGGAGTGGACGCGGCTCGTATCGCGATCTTGGTCAAAGATGTAGTCCACGCCTTCGCTCATGAGTTCCGCAGTCCCAGCGCGATCCTTCGCAAAACTAATGAGCTTCTCATCCAAGAGGGGACTCCCGGCTTCGTCACCATGTTCTTTGGGACCCTAGACACTCAAGGCGGTCTCCTCACTTACGCCTCGGCTGGGCATCCGAATGTCCTTCGTCGAACGGGAGATCGGGCCGTCGTACTTCTGGAGGCCGCCTCGGCACCCTTGGGTGTCTTCGGCGACCACTCCTGGGAAGAGAGCGAAGTCCGGCTGCGTGAGGAGGACCTGTTGTTTCTCTACACCGACGGCGCCATCGAAGCCCGTCGAAACGGCGATTTCTTTGGCCAGAAGGGTCTGATCGAAGCGCTCAAACGTTGGTCGGAACCGTCTCCGGAGCTTCTTCCCCAAGCCGTTCTTGCCGAGGTTCTCACCTTTTCTGGTGGAGTGCTGACAGATGATGTCGCCATGGTCGCCTTGCGCCTGACGGACGGCGGAGCTCATGGGTCGCCCCCACAGGGATAGCGAGCCCGTTCTTTGCGGCGCGTCGCGCATCAGGTGAGAAACCCCAGCGAGGTGGGTAACGTGAAACTAGGTCGACCCCGCCGAGGAGAGAGCACTGGAACGCAAGAGACAGAGACGGGAGCTGCTGAGACAGGGCCGCGGAAGGTGACGCGGTGTCTCCAGCTGACTCTGCCGCCGGATCTGGCTTCTCTATCAGACGCTCGTCGCTTGATGGAGGAAGTGGGTGCAGCCACCGGACTTTCAGCCGAACGCACTTTCGACCTCAAGGTAGTGGTGTCCGAGGCCTGCGCCAACGCCATCGAGCACGCCAATGCCGGTGTAGAGGTGGTCGCGCGGCTGCTCGTTGACCGGATCGTCGTCGAGATCACCAATTCAGGGGCGTTCCAGCCGGGCTTGAGCGTCTGCCCAGAGGGGCGCCGACGCGGGCTCGGTTTGCCGCTCATGGCTTCGCTCGCGGACGAGGTCCACATAGCCCGTCTACCCGGCGGGCAAACGCAGGTTTCCCTCACTTTTCTTGTGGACGGTGGAGTGCGTGGAGCGGGGCCGGGAATGGACGAGGCCGCGGAACTGGCGGAGGTCGTGTCGCAGGCGACCAGTGCCCGCACTTTCAAGGAAGCGGCCGAGAGCCTCGCCGAGTGGGCACAGCGGCTCACCGGGTGTGACGCAGTCATACTCAGGCTTGTCGAGCCGGCAGGCCAAGCCGGGGGCTGGATCCCGGCTCTCGTTCATCGAGCACGCTGAGCTTCTCGAGACCGCGTGCCGCACATGCGGCCCGCTTCTTGTCCGGCACCAT
>JADGPI010000068.1 GCA_017882525.1 Thermoleophilia bacterium | reverse complement strand
TTGGTGGACCTCAAACCGTCGCTGATGACGGCGTTGGAAGTGCAAGACGTGGTGGTGTCGTCGGAGCAGGTGTCACGAGCGTTGAAGTACCTCACCCTTTCCGATTTTCTCTACGACGAAGTCTTCGTCCAGCGGGCCGCCGACGTCCTCAAGCAGAAGAACCTCGTGGGCATCAACGTGCCCACCACTCAGTTCCTCACCGATCCCGACTTGGATTCGAACTCCCGGGTGCAGGCCATGCTCACGACGCTCAAGAGCACCGGTAATCTCCAGGCGGTCCACGGCGTGGGGCTGGTCAAGGTCGTCGTCATCCCCGATGAGAAGGTCCTTACCGCCAACGACACCTTCAATCTGGTCTCGAGCGACCAGCTCGCTTTCCAGGTGACCATAGAGAATCAAGGGAACATGTCGGAGAAGAACGTCCCGGTGAAGGTCACAATCTACCCGGTCACCGAGAAGACCGAGTCCAAGACGGTCAACGTCCCGGAGATCAAGCCCAAGGAGCAGCTCACGGTGACCGTCAAAGGTCTCAATCCCACCCCCTATGGTGAGAAAGCTCACCTCAAGGTCGAAGTGGGGCCGGTGAAAGATGAGAAGGTGAAGGATAATAACTCGCTTGAGGCGGACGTCATCTTTACTCTATAGGGGTAGAACGTGAGCGCAACACAGGTTTTCGAGATCGTCGCCATCGTCGCCATCGCCGTGGCAGCCGCGGCAGGTGCAGGGCTGGGCTTGGTCTACGTCCGGCTCCAGCGGTTCCAGCGTAATCAGCACGTCATCATGGGATCCCGGGGCACGGTGGATATCGTCGAGCACGTGACATCGCTCGACGAGAAGCTCAACAACATCCGCACGGTCGTCGAAGACCTGACTTTCGCGGCACGCGACCACGAGGTCCGCATAGACAACTGCCTCTCCCGGGTGGGGATAGTTCGTTTTGACGCCTATCAGGACCTCGGAGGCAGACAGAGCACCGCCGTGGCCTTTTTGAACGCTCTCGAGGACGGCGTCATCATCACGACTGTCGTGAGTCGCGACTTCGCGAGGATGTACGTGAAGCTCGTGAAAGAGGGCAAGTCCGACATCCCCCTGGCCCCCGAAGAAGTGGAGGCTCTGAACCAAGCCCGTGCTCGCGGCAACGCTCCTTTCACTATCCGCCCCCGTACAAACGGGGCGGGGACCGGCTTGTCGCTGCCGGTCGACGAGCTGTTAGCCGGGCTTGACGCCCCATCCGTCGGGGGCATACCTGGGCCAAGGCCGGCCGACAGCAGGGCCCTCGACCAGGAGAACCGGAGGCGGAAGCGCAGGGACCTGCCTCCGCTGGATGAGTTGCCGGTGCCGTCCGCCTTGGGCTGGGCGAAGTCACAGACCCCGGCCGCGGAGCCGACGCCGGAGCCGCGCGCGCACGGCGGGCCTACGCATGAGTTGTAGTCCGTCCAGCCAGGATCTGTTCCACTGGCCTGTCTCCACATTGTCCGAGCCGCTGGTGCTGGGGGCACGGACCATCGGATTTCTGGGGCCTCGCGGCACTTTTGGTGAGGAATGCCTCCGAGCGGCCGTGGACCCGGATGGCCGAGAGTTCATCCCTTTCGCGTCGCATGAAGACACTATCGAAGCGGTCTCAGCAGGTACGGTCGATTGCGCCATCGTGGCTATCGAGAACTCCATCGAGGGTTCGGTATCCGTGACGGTGGACGCGCTGGCCCAGGTCGACGACCTGCAGATCGTGCGGGAAGTGCGCCACCCCATCCGCCACAGCTTGCTCGCTCGCCCTGGGGTGACGCTCGACCAGATCGTCAAAGTCGTGTCCCATCCTCACGCCAACGCCCAGTGCCGGGGTTGGCTGCGGCAATATCTGCCCGGTCGGGACATCGAGGCCGCCAACTCGACCGCGAACGCGGTCGAACGAGTAGCGAAGTCCGGTGAACTCTGGGCCGCTATCGGTACCGGCCTGGCCGCGAAGACCTATGGGTGCGAAGTGTTGGAAGCCGACATCGAAGACCACAAGGACAACGAGACGCGTTTCGTCTTCCTTGCCAGACAGCGGGAGCGGCAGGACTGGTTCGAGCCGTACAAGACCTCGGTAGTGTGCGAGATCGTCCAAGACCAGCCCGGGGCTCTGCTCCTGATCCTGCAAGAATTCTCTTTCCGACATATCAACCTCGCCAAGATCGAGTCCCGGCCCTCCAAACGCCGGCTGGGGGACTACATCTTCCTCATCGACATGGAGGGCAAAGTGACCGACGGACCGGTAGCAGACGCGCTGCGCTGCCTATCGTGCAAGCTGCCCAGGCTTGCGGTGTTGGGGAGCTACCCTGTCGGCAGGCCTCCACGCCAAGCCTCGCGCTAGGCTCCTCTCGCGTCGTCGCTTCGAACGTGCTCAGCTAGGAGAAGCCCATGCTCGACCTCAAGCTCATCCGCAACGAAACCGAGTTCGTGCGCGAAGCCTTGCACCGCCGCGGGGCCCATGCCGAAGCCGCTCTAGACAAGCTTCTTGAGATGGATCGAGCCAGACGGGAACTCCTCGTGGCGGTGGAAGAGAAACGCGCCTCGCGGAACGCGGCCAGCGAAGAGATCGCCAAGGCGAAGCGGGCCAAAGAAGACGCGACCGCCCAGATCGAGGCGATGAGGCTGGTGGGCGACGAGATCAAGGCGCTCGACGCGCAGCTCAAGGATATCGAAGCCCAGCTGGAAGAAGAGTTGCTCCAAGTGCCCAACCTGCCGGAGCCGAGTGCCCCGACAGGCGGCGAGGAAGACTCGCTGGTCATGCATCACGTGGGCGTCCCTCGTGCGTTCGCCTTTCCGCCGAAGGATCACCTAGACCTTGCCCTCCCGTACGACATGATCGACATGGAGCGTGGCGCGCGGACTTCCGGGAGCCGTTTCGCCTATCTCAAAGGCGACCTCGTTTTCCTCCAGTTCGCCCTAGTGCAGTTCGCACTGCAGAAGCTGGCCTCCAAGGGCTTTCGCCCCGTGGTCGTGCCGGTGTTGGTGCGGGATGAAGCCATGTTCGGCACCGGCTTTTTCCCCACCGACATGCAGCAGGTGTACCGGGTGGAGGAAGACGGCCTGAACTTGGTGGGCACCTCTGAGGTGCCTCTGGCGGCGTTGCACATGGACGAGATCCTTGACGAGGCCGATCTTCCGGTGCGCTACGTGGGTTACTCGAGCTGCTTTCGCCGAGAGGCCGGGGCCGCGGGCAAGGATACCCGGGGCATCTTCCGGGTCCACCAGTTCGACAAGGTCGAGATGTTCAGCTTCTGCGCGCCCGACCGGTCCGGCGAAGAGCATGACTTCATGCGCGGCATAGAGGAAGAGGTGCTGCAGGAGCTCGGACTCCCCTATCGTGCGGTCAATATCGCAGCCGGTGACCTCGGCGCCTCGGCGGCCAAGAAGTACGACTGCGAGGTCTGGCTGCCCACGCAGGAAAGGTACCGAGAGGTCACGTCCTGCTCCAACTGCACCGACTATCAAGCCCGCCGGCTCCGCGTGCGGGCCAAAGGGGACAAGGGCGGCCCTTATCTCCTTCACACTTTGAACGGCACTGTGGTTGCGGTCGGCCGGACTATCATCGCGATCATGGAGAACTACCAGACCGAAGAGGGCCTTGTCGAGGTACCCGCCGTGTTGCGGCCTTTCCTCCCCCCCGGCAAGGAGCTACTCGGAGCCTGAAGGGCGGCGATCGTGACCTTTGAAGAGAACTGCGGCGAGACCACCCTGACCGGGGCGAGAGACGCGCTGATCGTTGTCGACGTCCAAGACGATTTCTGCCCCGGAGGATCGCTGGCGGTGGAGCGGGGCGACGAAGTGATCCCCGTCGTCAACCGCCTGATACCTTCGTTTGGACGCTGGATCTACACGCGCGACTGGCACCCCGCGAACCACGTCAGTTTCTCCGATCAGCCTCTTTTCCGCGACGGCTCGTGGCCACCGCATGCCGTGCAGGGCACTCGGGGCGCCGAGTTCTGTCGCGGGCTCGACATGCCCATGAACGCCATCCTGGTGAGCAAGGGCCACGACCCCGAGCGAGAGACGTACAGCGGCTTCCAGGTGGACCGGCTGGACCTCGCGGGCTATCTCCACGCCCGTAAGGTCACCCGGGTGTTCATCACCGGCCTCGCCACCGACTACTGCGTCCGCCAAACGTGCCTGGACGCGTTATCGCGGGGGTTCCAGGTCTATCTGGTGGAGGATGCGATCCGGGGGGTGGCCCCCGACTCCACGGCCGGCGCCTTCGCCGAGCTGACGGCCGCAGGGGTGTGTCGGGTGTTCTCTCATCAGATACGGGATTCCGGGGAGCGGGCGGTAGCGCCTTATGACGAGCACGGCAACCCGATCTACGAGGACGAATAGGTGACCGAGCCCCTCGACGCGTCGGAACGCTGGGGCCGCAGGGAGGATCTTGCCCTCCTCACCGACTACTACCAGCTGACCATGATGGGCGGCTACTGGAAGACCGGCCGCCAGGGTCTCACCGCTTGTTTCAACTACGTGTTCCGCGACCTCCCTTCGCATAACGGCTTTGCTGTGTTCGCCGGAGTCGCTCAACTGTTGGATCTTATAGAGAGACTGAGGTTCACCGACCACGACCTCAAGTATCTGGCATCCCTGGGCACCTTCGACCAGGCCTTCCTCGACTACCTCCGGGTGTTCAAGCCGCGCTGTTCGATCCAGGCCGTTCCCGAGGGCACCGTCGTCTTCCCCCACGAACCCCTTCTGCAGGTGGAGGGACCGCTGATCGTGGCCCAACTTCTCGAGACCGC
>JADGPI010000067.1 GCA_017882525.1 Thermoleophilia bacterium | reverse complement strand
TGGGCATTCTTCTGCCAGACCGACGAATCCCGCCCGGCCGATCCGGTCAGCCGGCAGAGACCCTGTGTTTCGGCCAGAGAGGGAGACGACCATGTTGCTTCCACGATTCAGCTTCGGTGTCGGTGACCGATTCGGTCGCGAAGGGGTTGCGCAACTCAGGGCGTTCGTCCGGATGAAGGAGTTGGGCGTGGATGTCGCCCCGGTGTGGAATAAGTCGAATCGCGAGCACGGCATCGTCCACACCAAACCAGAGAGCCTCCGCGCGGAGGCCGACGACGCGGTCCACTCTCTTGCGTGGCACGATCGTTATTTCGTAGACGCCGACCACGTCGGCCGGAGTACCGTCGATCCGTTCATCGCGGCATGCGATTTCTTCACCCTGGACGTCGCGGATTTCGTCGGGAACCCCGCGCCCGATCCTCTGATCGATGATTTCGTGGATCGCTACAGCCGTTACGCCGGAAGCCTTACGATCACCGGCATCGATGGCCCTGTGCCCGTCTTCAGCCGAGACATCGCTGGGATAGCCCGCAAATACCTCCTGGCCGTCAAAGAAGCCGGCGCGATCTATCGCCGAGTCGAGGCCGCAAAAGGCCGCGACCGGTTCGTGACTGAGGTATCGATGGACGAGACAGACAGCCCGCAAACGCCTACTGAGCTCCTATTCATACTCGCTGCCATCGCCGACGAGCAGATCCCAGCGCAGACTATCGCCCCGAAATTCACGGGCAGGTTCAACAAGGGCGTGGACTATGCCGGCGACATCGCCCAGTTCGACAAGGAATTCAACGACGACCTCGCCGTGATCGCCTATGCGATTCGCGAGTTCGGACTAGAGCCCAACCTCAAGTTGAGCGTGCATTCCGGAAGCGACAAGTTCTCGATTTTTGGCCCTATCGCCCGGGCGATCAAGGAGCGTCACGCCGGAGTGCACGTCAAGACCTCGGGTACCACCTGGCTGGAAGAGGCTGCTGGCCTGGCGCTGGGCGGCGGAGATGGTCTCCGGCTCGCCAAAGATATCTATGGGCAGGCTTATGGCCGCCGGGAAGAACTGTGCCTGCCCTACGCCGCGGTCATCGACATCGATCCTGCCCGGCTTCCTGAGCCAGGGGTGGTGCAGAGCTGGACCGGCGCGGAGTTTGCCTCCGCGCTGCGTCACGACCAGGCCTGCCGGGCCTACAACAAGGACTTCCGCCAACTCGTTCACGTCGGCTACAAAGTGGCGGCGGAGATGGGCCAGGAGTACTACGGTGCTCTCGAGGCGCATGCCCAGACCATCGCCCCCCTTGTGACCGAGAACATATTGGAAAAGCACCTTATGCCACTATTCTTGTAGCCGCACCGACGGCGCCGCGCTTCTTCACTCGGCGGCAGCGGCGCGGGCCGGCGGCGGCCCGCGCAGGGAGCGTCATGTTCAACCGCAAGCCCAGAGGTCGGGCCCGCAAAGTCGCCGGCGTAGCGGGGCGCCGTTCGAGACCGCGCGCCCTCTCACAGACCACCAGACCGATCGCGCGATCGTGGTTGGCCCGCGCGCTGGTGGCGGTGGCCGTTCTCGCCTACGTGACGTTGTTCATTTGGTGGGGCTTCCGCAATCTCGACCGCTACACTACAACCGGTTTCGACCTGGGCATCCACGATCAGGCGGTATGGCTCCTCTCCCGCTGGCACAGCCCATTCATCACTCTCAGCGGCAACAACTACTTCGGCGACCACCTCTCGTGGATCATGATCTTTCTGGTGCCCGTCTACTGGCTTTTCCCCAGCGCCAAGGTGTTGATCCTGGCGCAGACGCTGGCCCTGGGACTCGCCGCCGGTCCTGCCTTCTTGGTCGCCCGAGAGAAGCTGCGGAGCGAGTGGCTGGCGACGGGAGTAGCCGTCGCGTACCTGGCCAACCCCTATCTCGGCTGGATCAACTACGAACAGTTCCACCCCGACGTGTTCGAGGTGTTTCTCGTGTTCCTCGCGGTTTTTCTCGCCATGCGGAGGCGCTGGGTCGGTTTCTTCATTGCCGTGGTGCTCATGCTGATGGTCAAGGAAGATGTGCCCCTGCTCGTGATCGGGCTCGGCGTCCTCGTGGCACTGCGGTACAACCGGCGGGTCGGCGCCGCGACTTCACTGCTCGCGGCGGTGTGGCTGTTCGTCAACTTCCGCTTCCTCCTCCCCGCCTTGAGCGGCACCGGGTCGCTCGCCAACTACATATCCCACCACGCAGAGAGGATCCCCTTCGGCGGCCTATGGGGGTTTCTGAAGACCCTGGTGACGCGGCCTTGGAAGGTCGTGTCCCAGGCTTTTGGACCGCACCGCCCCTGGTACTATCTTCAGGTCTTTGCGCCCGTGGCTTTTCTTCCCTTTCTCTCCCCGTGGACTCTTGTACTCCTAGCGGGGCCCCTTGTCGCCAACGGGCTGAGCACTTTCGCCTATCAATACCACCTCGAGTATCACTACGGCACGCTCGTCGTGCCCAGCATACTGATAGCGGCGGTGTTCGGCATCGCCCACGCCTCGCGTCCCTGGCTGCGTCGCGTGCTTGTAGGCGTGCTCGTTGCAAGTGCCGTGCTTGGTTTATGGCTCTGGGGTCCCCTTCCCCATACGCGCCATGCGGGTTTCCGGGCCGGTCCGCCCAATGCGTACACGCGTTCACTCGATGACGCGATCAAGCTCATCCCTCCAGACGCTGTGATCTCGGTGGAATACCACCTCGACACGCGCTTGGAGCACCGCACGGAGATCTACGAATTCCCCAACCCTTGGTACCTCAGACATTGGGGCGATGGGAAGACCACGGGCAAGAGCCTCCCAGACCGAGCGGCCAGCGTCACCTACGTCCTCGTGCCTCGCATCCTCGACGCGGTTTCCACGAGCGTCTTCGAGCGCCTCGTCATGGACGGCGAGTTCCGCGTCGCCTACGAGCGCGACGGCGTGGTTCTTCTGAAGCGGCAGGCCCAGCCACCGGTCAGCATCGCCATTCCGCGGCCGTTCGGCTAGCCAAGGTCCCTTCGGCTAGGAATGGTCCGCCCGGCTAAAGAAGGTCTGCCCGGCCATCAAAGTAGCCGCGGGCGATCTCCGCGTCTCGATAGATGCGCTCGGTCAAGCTGCCCGCGTCCGGAAATGTCAGCTGATCGCGTATCTTCTCCAGAAAATCTACGCTGATGTTGGAACCGTAAAGAGTCCCGGCAAAGCCGAGCAGCAGCGTCTCGATCCGGACCCGCCGGTCTACCTCGAAGGTGGGGTTAGTCCCGACGCTCGTGACCGAAGGCCATTTGGTCCCATCCCCGAAGACGGTGCGCGTCACGTACACTCCCAACCGCGGAATGGCCAGACCCCGCTCCACGGCCAGGTTCGCGGTGGGAGCCCCCAGTTCGCGCCCCCTTTGAGCGCCCTCGACGACCACCCCCGCCAAGCGGTGGGGACGGCCCAGGAGACGCGCGGCTTCGGCGACCCGGCCCCTCTTGATGAGCATCCGGATGCGCGTGCTCGAGATGATCTCACCCGACTCCTCCGCGAGAGGCACTGCCGCCACCGAGAAGCCATGGTCCTTACCGTAGCCTCGCAGGTCGGCCACACTGCCGCAACCTTGGTGCCCGAAACGGAAGTTCTCCCCCACCAGGACCAGGCAAGCGCCCAGTCTGTCCGAAAGGACAAGACGGCAGAAGGACAGCGGCGACAGCTGAGAGAACTCGCGATCGAACCTCACTGCCACCAGCTCCTCCAGCCCCAGGGCTTCGAGCAGCTCCGCCTTGCGCGTAAGCGTGGTCAGGAGTCGGGGCGCCGCGTACGGCCGAAGCACCGCTTCGGGATGGGGTTCGAAGGTGACCGCAGCTCCGATACCGCCGGTCCCCTCAATCTGCGCCAGCGTTTCCAGAATGATCCGCTGGTGCCCGCGATGCACCCCGTCGAATACTCCGATCGCGACCACCCGTCGCGACGCGGGCGAGTCGGGGATGGCATCCAGGGAATCGTAGAAGCGCACGGTCAGCGCGCCTCCTCGGGCACGGGAGCCGGGAACACCACCGCCGGGCGGGCCAAGCCCGCTGGCCCCTCCCATACTCCAAGGAGGCCGCTCGGCCCATACACCCGGAAACGCCCGGCGGGCCCGCCCTCCAAGCCGTTGCCGTTCGCCGCCAGCCGGGCCTCGCGTCCGGAAACATCGAGGCGAGGAAGAAAGCCGAGAGCGTCGTTCAGACTCAGCACCGCGCGATCTGCCGCTTGGTAACGTTCAGGCGACAGATCTTCGAGCCTCAGAGCGTCTTCCACCGAGAACGCGCCGATCCGCGTGCGCCGCAGCGTCGAGGCATACGCGCCCGCGCCGGTCACTTCTCCGAGACCCTCCGCCAGCGTGCGGACGTACGTCCCCCGGCCGGTCCGTGCAACTATCTCCGCCGATTGGCTCTCCTCGTCGAAGGTCAGGAGTGAGAGCTCGTAGACCATGACCTCTCGCTCGGGCGTCTCCACCGTCTCGCCACGATGGGCACGGCGATAAAGAGGTTCTCCGTCGACCTTCACCGCCGAGGTGAGTGGCACCCGCTGCATGATCCTCCCGCGGAAAGCGTCCAACGCGGCAAGTACCGCCCTTGCGTCCGTCTTGACTCCGCTCGGGCGCAACTCACCAGTGGGATCCGCAGTGCTCGAGGTGGCTCCGAATTGGGCGGTGAGAAGGTACTCCTTGGGCAGGTCCATCATGAGAGACGACAGCCTCGTAGCCTGACCCAGCAGCACCAGGAGCAGGCCGCTCGCAAAGGGGTCCAGAGTCCCCGAGTGCCCAACCTTGGCACGGAGGCCGCGCCTTGCGCTCCGCACTATGTCGAAACTGGTGGGCCCCACAGGTTTGTCCACCAGGACCACACGCGCCAAGTCCGTTCCAGAAGTCGTGATCGTGGCGCGACCCTCGTTCACGGAACCCTCACAAGAGCGCCTTGAGTTGTGCTTCCAGCCAGTCAAGGGTCTCAGCCACGCCCCCCTGGGTCGTGAACCCGGCTGCGCGGACATGTCCGCCTCCGCCCTTGCGAGCAGCAAGAGCCGCGACGTTCACGGCGCCATCCGTGGAACGTAAGCTAACCTTGCACTCCACACCGCCGTCCTTTTCTCTCTCCCGTACCAAGGCGGCCACTTTGGCCCCCTTAATCTGCCGCAGCGTGTCGACAAGTCCCTCGGAGTAACCCTCGTCGGCCCCCACTGCCGTGAAGTCATCGCCACGGAGCCACGCAGTCACCAAGGCCCCGCCAAGACGAAGCTCCAACCGGCCGAGAGCCAGCTGCTGCAGAAGCAGTTTCGCCACCGGCATATCCTCGTAGACTCGACGATAGACGGCATTGACGTCCACGCCTTCCTCCTGAAGATGCGCGGCCATGCGATGAGCAGCAGGATTGGTGTTGGAATATTGAAAACGCCCGGTATCCGTGACCAACCCCACGTAGAGAGCCGTCGCTATCTCAGCGTCGATGGCGAATCTCCCCTCCACGAAGATCTGATACAGGATGGCCGTGGTCGAAGCTGCCGTGGCATCTACCAGATTGAGCGTTCCGTACTCCGGGTTGTCCTGATGATGGTCGATATTGACGGTGACGACATCGTCGGCGAAGCCCAGCGAGCTGGACCGAAGGACAGACGCGCAATCCATCAGATAGACCGTAGTCCCCGAGTCCAACTGGGGCGGAGCGCCCCGGAGGATGGAGTCCAGTCGCCTCAGAAACCGGTACTCCGGCGGGAAGTCGCCGATTCCAGGGATGTAGCCTTTGCAGGGCACCCCTAGCCGTTCGCACAGCAGCAAGAGGGCTGTGACACAGCCCAAGGCGTCACCGTCCGGAGCTTCGTGGGCCACGGCCAGGACAGCGCGTTCCCCCCGCAGGCGGG
>JADGPI010000009.1 GCA_017882525.1 Thermoleophilia bacterium | reverse complement strand
GCGCGGGCCGTCGCAGCCCCAGCGGCTTTCGGGCGGACGCCGGCGAAGCCGCAGACGACGAACAGCGTAAGCGCCAGGATCGGGAGGACGCGGTGCATGAGACCGCTCCTCCTCGTCGACTTGCGACGACGCTGGCTCATAGCACTCCCTCGCAACGCCTTGCGACGGTGTGGCACCCAGGCTCGCGGGCAGCCCGCGGCGCCCAGCCGGCGGTGGGCGCGAGCCTGGCGACGAACGCTTGCGCGCTGTTCCTGATGGGGGTGAGGCAGGTGACGCGTCTTGGCATCGGGCGACCGACAGCCCGGTGCGGGGCACCGTGCGGATCTGCGTTGCGGCCACAGGGGGGAAGCTGTCTGGTCACTGTAGCGCCGTCCGACGTATGGCGCTATCATTCTAGGAGCGTGCGGAGTTTGAAGCATGAGCGCAAGGAGTGGAAGTGCTCTCAGACGGGCTACTTGACGAGTTGAGAGGCATCGTCGGCACGGAAGACGTGCTCTGGAAGAGAGCCGATCTTCAGACCTACGAATACGATGGCTACGTGGAGAGGTCGCTCCCTGATGCCGTGGTCTTCGTAGAGTCAACGGACGAAGTCGCGTCAGTGGTGAGAATCGCTCATCGCGAGAAAATACCTTTCTTGCCTCGCGGCTGCGCTACCAACCTGACGGGTGGCACGATCGCGGTCAGGGGGGGTCTTGTCATCGAAATGGCCCGCATGCGACGAGTCGTGGAGATAGACATCGCCAATGAGCGAATGATCGTGGAGCCC
Organism: Thermoleophilia bacterium; assembly: GCA_017882525.1. Taxonomy (GTDB): domain Bacteria; phylum Actinomycetota; class Thermoleophilia; order RBG-16-64-13; family RBG-16-64-13; genus Chersky-299. Next base: position 3,245 of record JADGPI010000009.1, on the reverse strand, counting down.
GGCATCTACAATCTGGAGATCTCAGCCGTTCTCGATCCTCTCGGCTACTACTTCGCTCCTGATCCGTCGAGCGGCAAAGCGTCTTCCATCGGCGGAAACATTGCCGAGAATGCCGGCGGTCCTCACTGCTTCAAGTATGGGGTCACGCTCAACCATGTCGTTGGGGCAGAAGTCGTGCTACCTGATGGCGAAGTGGTGTGGCTGGGAGGGAAAGCTCTCGATCTGCCTGGCTTCGACCTACTCGGTGTTTTCGTCGGCAGCGAGGGCACTTTTGGGATCTGTACCAAGGCTGTCCTGCGGATCCTGCGAAAGGCCGAAGCCGTGAAGACAATGCTGGCGATCTACGACAGCATCGACGACGCAGCCAAGACGGTCTCTGCCATAGTGGCCGCCGGCATGGTGCCGGCGACTCTCGAGATGATGGACCAGCTCGCGATCCAGGCGGTCGAGGATTCGGAGGATCTGGGGTTTCCCAGAGACGCGTCGGCAATACTCCTCATCGAGCTGGACGGGCTCCTTGATGGTCTGGAGGATATGGCCGCCGATGTGCATGCGATGTGCGAGCGCAACAACGCCCGCGAGGTCCGAGTGGCAAGTTGCGAGGCAGAACGGGACGCTCTTTGGAAAGGACGCAAGGGCGCAGTTGCCGCCGTGGCCCGCCTGGCCCCGAGTTTCCTGCTCATCGATGGCACGGTGCCTCGCACGAAGATCCCCGACGCTTTGCGCAGGGTCTACGAGATCGGTGACAAGTACGATCTCAAGATCGCAAACGTAGCTCACGCCGGCGACGGGAATCTCCATCCGTTCGTATTGTTCGACAGCAGGGTCAGGGCGGACCAGGAGCGGGCCATGAAAGCAGCCATGGAGATCCTCGCCGCCTGTGTGGCGCTGGGCGGCACGATAACTGGGGAGCACGGTGTCGGCCTTGAAAAGCTGGGCGCGATGAGCATGCTCTTCACCGAGAACGACATGAGGACGCAGGAATGGCTCAAAGAGGTGTTTGACCCGGCCGACCTGTGCAATCCAGGCAAGGTCCTGCCGTCGCGGGCTGTCGTGGCCGCGTGAAGGCGCTCGAAGAGGAGAGCCAAGAAAGTACGCCGGGGCGGTGCGCTGTGATCGTGAGCCGAGGGTTCATGCGGAGACCTATCAATGGCTGTGAGTCCACCGAACGAGTCAGGAGATGAGGATGAGTGGATATTGGGGACAGCTGCTCGAGATTGATCTCACCGATGGGACAAGCAAGATAGTCCCGATTCCCGAAGCGGTGAGGCGTGACTTCCTCGGTGGGACAGGCCTGTCGGCGACGATCCTCTACGAACAGATTCCGGCCGGCGCAGACCCGCTGGGTCCAGAGAACGTCCTGGTGTTCGCCACGGGTCCGTTGCAGGGCGGCAGTAAGGTGCTCGGCAGCGGGCGGTTCACGATCTGTGCGAAGTCTCCGCTGACCGGGATCTTCGGGGAGTCTCTCGCCGGCGGCTACAACGCCGAGGAGCTCAAGAAGACCGGATTCGATGCCATCGTGGTCAAGGGCAAGGCCGCCAAGCCCGTCTACCTCTTCGTCCACGATGGAGAGGTGGAGATCCGCGATGCCTCGCATCTCTGGGGCAAGACGGACGCCTATGAGACCGAAGACGCGATCGCAGCCGAGCTGAACGATCCCAAGGTCCGGATCGCCCCCATCGGAGCCGGGGGAGAGAATCTCGTGCGCTATGCCGGCGTCATCTGCAATCACGGGCATGGCTGCGCCGGCCGCACCGGCATGGGTGCCGTCATGGGCTCAAAGAACCTCAAGGCGCTCGCTCTCCGGGGGACGCAGACCGTGCCGATCGCCCGCCCCGACGCGCTCAAGGAGCTCAAGAAGGACTACAACGAACGCGCCAAGAACGCCGACTTCACGAAAGCGAACCGCGAGCTTGGCCAGGCGATGGCGGTCGTGCCTCGTGAGGACAACGGGCTTCTTGCCATGAAGAACTTCCTGCAGGACCGCTGGCAGGAGGGGGCCCGCAAGCTTGGGGCCGACGGCGGCGAATTCAATGACGTGCTCAAGCCGAAGCCGGACGCGTGCTCGAACTGCATCATGGGCTGCCACCGGCGGGTCACCGTGGAAGACGGACCTTACGCCATGGACAGCTACGGGCCGGAGTACGAGACCCTGGGCATGATGGGCTCCGACCTGCTGGTCGACAACCTCATGGCCGTCAACAAAGCCAACGAGCTCTGCAACCGGTACAGCATCGACACGATCGATTTCGGGGGCGTCTGCGCCTTCGCCATGGAAGCGTACGAGCGCGGCGCGATCACCAAAGAAGACCTTGGTGGGATCGAGCTCAAGTGGGGCGACGGCGATGCCATGATCGCCCTCCTGGAGAAGATCGCGAAACGTGAAGGCCGCGTCCCGTATCTTCTCGGCGAGGGTCTGAGGCCGGCAGGAGAGGAACTCGGAGTCGCCGATGCAGCGCTGCACGTCTGTGGCGCGGCTGTCCCGGCACATGATCCGAGGGCCTTCTTGTCCATGGCGGTCGAGACGGCGACGTCGATGAAGGGGGCAAGCCACCTGCACGGGTTCCCCGAGGCCATCGAGCTGGGTGTCACGTTCCCGGAGACCGGTAGAGACGAGATGTGCAACCCTCTGCCGCCGCACAGCTCGCAGTACAAGGGCCTGGCCCAGATGAAGTTCCAGGATCGGATGGCGGTCTGCAACTCGGCCGTCGTATGCTTCTTCTACGAGTTCTCCGGCCTTGACTTCACGTTGCTCACCGACCTCATCAATGCCGTGACCGGCTGGGACATGAAGCCGATCGAGCTCGTTCAGACCGGCGAGCGCATCGTCAACCTCATGCAGATGTTCAATCTCAAGCACGGACTGGTGCCGACCAGAGACTATGTGCTGCCGCAGCGCTTCTTCACCATTCACGCCGAGGGCGGTGCCGCAGGCGTCGCGATCCCCTTTGATGAGATGGTGGGGGAGTACTATCGCGAACGAGGATGGCCTGACGGGATTCCGTCTGAGGACAAGTTGGCTGAACTCGGGCTGAGTTCGATCGTCGGCTAGAAGCGGCCGCGGCCGCGGTGGCGAGAGGCGTCGCCGCGGCCGTGTCACCAGCGTTCCCGAGAGCAGAGAGATACCCAAGGATGGTGGCCCATGTCAATCAAAGTCCGTTGCATGGCAAACATCTGGGAGCTTGTCGGCAAAGAGGAAATAGAAGTGCAAGTGGATGAGGTGACACCGCCGACAGCTCGTGAGG
>JADGPI010000066.1 GCA_017882525.1 Thermoleophilia bacterium | reverse complement strand
CCTACGTGTCCGGAGATCACTCCGACTTCGTGAAAGTGGCGCGGCCCTTTTTGGAGTCCCTCATCGACGAGACCGGCGAGTCGGTCACTCTCGCCGTGGAGGTGGACGGGGTGCCGGTGTGCGTCGACATGATCAACACCGCGCGGCCATTCAAGCGCCAGACCGCTCCGGGGCGGATCATCGGGGGGACGGCATCGGTTCACGGCAAGCTGTTTGCCGCCTTCAAGGCGCCCGCCGACCGGATGAAGATCTTGGCGGAGCCACAGCCGCGTTTGACCCCTCACACGGTCACCGATCCTCGCCTCATCAACGAAGAGCTCGACTGGATCTCCCAAGAAGGGGTGGCCTTCGATATCGAGGGGCTCTATCTGGGCACCTGCGCGGTGGGAGCTCCCGTTCGCGATCAGATGGGCTCCGTGGTCGCGGCGATCTCGGTCGTGGCACCCGCCGGGCGTTTTGGCCCCGCTGAGCGCGAGGGTTGCGCGGAGGCCGTGAAGGCGACAGCGGGTTCACTCTCGGCCTATCTGGGCTGGAATCCGGGGCCGCAGCCATAGGCGGCCCCGTCCAATCGCCGACGACGGCGAACGCGTCCGTTGGGACGGTCGCGCGTCCGTTGGCCCTATCCGCCCTCGGGCAACGGGGTGGGTGCCTCCCGGGACGCACCCCGAGCAATTTCCCAGACGGTCAGCACTACCAGCCCCACTACGATGAGAGCCATTCCGATGGCGTCGGTGAGCCCCGGTCTCTCCCCGAGTTGTATCCACGCGAAGAGCACGCCCAGGGCTGGGTTGGCCAGACTCGAGACACCGGTGGTGCCGGCAGGCAAAGCCTTGAGGACAAAGAGCCAGAGCACCCAGGCCAATCCGTTTGCGAGAAGGACGTTGTAGGCGAGCGCCCAGATGAACGAGGCGGACCATACCGGCGCCTTGGTGGCGGTAAGCAGGGCGACGATCACCAGAGGCACAACGCCCAGCATCATCTGCCAGGCGGTGAGGGACAACAGATCGACCGCGTGGCGTTTGTGGATCAACTTCGCCACCACGGCGCTCAAAGCCCAACAGAAGCCTCCTCCCACTGCAAGCACGCTGCTCACGACGCCATGGAGCCGCCAGGGGTCCAGGATGAAGATGAGGCCCCCCAGAGCCAGAGCCACAGCCAGCCACTGAAGTCCGCGCAGGTTCTCGCCAAGAGCCACCCAGGCCATGAGCAAAAGCCAGAAAGGCATAGTGTAGGTGAGCACGGATGTGCGTCCCGCTCCTCCGGAGTGCAGTGCCCACATAACGAGGCCCGCGAAGCCCGTGGTCTGAAGCAACCCGAGGAGAACGGTCAGCCCAAGCGCGCGGGGCTTCAGCGACCGGCGCGAGACCAGGAGAACGAGCATGAGGAAGACCGCCGACAGCACCGCTCGCATCGCCGCGAACGTCAAAGGTTCGGCATAGCCGAGGGCGACTTTCATCACTACCCAGGCGTAGCCCCAGATCAAGGCCAGGAGAATCAGCGCGCCCACGGCAAGCCGCTTAGGCCCCGCCGCCAGGGCCGGCGACCGGCGCTGCTCGGATCGCCTGGTCACCGTGATCGGTATGCTCGGTGTGCTTTAGGCCGGAGCTCCATACCGCTAAGAGTATCGCATCACCTGGTGACCGGCCGCCCGGGGGACGCGGGCCGGTATAGCCGCTTGCGCAGCAGCTTGCAGGGCCGGACAAGCGTCGATTATCGCCCAGCTCTGAGATACCAACTGACCTGCAGCCATGGCAGGCTTGAAGACCCTCGATCACCTACAGAGACCTGTAGTTCGGATACTCGCCAATGACCCCGCGGTAGATCAAGAAGACACCTGAAAGGACAGCGATTGAGATGACTGACGGCAAACGTAAGAAAGTCGACGTCACATTCGACAAGACGGTGATCAAAGCTCTGGCTCTCGGCGGTCTGCTCGGCGGCGGCGGCGAATGCGTGGTCGACGTGAAAGATGGCAAAGCCATCAGGATCAGACCCTTCCACTACGACTGGAAATACGACGGCCGCGACTTCAACAGCTGGAAGATGGAGCGGAACGGCGAGACGCTGGAGCCGCTCATGAAGGCACTGCCCAGCCCGTTCTCGCTTGCTTATAAGAAGAGGACCTTTTCCCCCAACCGGATCAAATACCCACTGAAGCGGGTCGACTGGGACCCCAAGGGCGAGAGAAACCCTGAGAACCGGGGCAAAAGCAAATACAAGCGGATCTCCTGGGATGAGGCGACCGATCTGATCGCCGATGAGGTAAGAAGGATCCACGCGGAGTATGGTCCGCTCGGCATCCTGGTTCAGGGAGACGGACACGGCGAGTGTCTCACCATCCATACCCCCCACGGCCACTCGGCTAGGTTGCTGGACATGATGGGCGGCTTCACCCAGCAAGTGAGGAACCCGGATAGCTGGGAAGGCTGGTACTGGGGCTCCAAGCACGTGTGGGGCCAGGGCTTCCAGGGCATGATGTCGCCGGCCGCCAACCTCATCAAGGACATCACCGAGAACAGCGACATGGTGCTTTACTGGGGTTGCGACCCGGAGACGACCCCTTGGGGCTTCACCGGACAATACGCCAGCCGCATCTGCCAGTTCTGGAGCAGGGCGGGCATCAAGCAAGTGTATATCTGCCCGGACCTCAACTACGGCGCCGCCATCCACGCCGACAAGTGGATCCCGGTGCTGCCGAACACCGACGCCGCGCTCCAGCTGGCCATCATCCATGTATGGCTGACCGAGGGCACCTGGGACAAGGAGTACATAGCGACGCACTCGGTAGGCTTGGAGAAGGTGGCCGACTACGTCCTTGGCAAGGAGGACGGCATCGCCAAGACGCCCGAGTGGGCCTCCGAGAAATGCGGTGTGCCGGAGTGGACCATCAAGGCGCTCGCCCGGGAGTTCGCCGCTCAGACGACCTCGATCCTCCACTACTTCGGTGGGTCGTTCATCCGGGGCGCGTTCTCGCACGAACCCGGCCGCCTGGAATGCGTCCTGCTGGGCATGCAGGGCCTCGGCGCGCCCGGCGTGCACCAGTGCCAGATGACCTACTTCGGGATGCCCAGAGCGGAGGGCCTCAAGAGCGTGCGCTTCTTCAACCCGGCGCTGAGCGAGCGCCTGCGCACACCGTGCCGCACCACCATCGACGCCTGGGGCAAGCAGCTGATACCTAAGACCCTTATTCAGGACGCCATCCTCAAGCCCCCCCTTACCTTCATGGGCAGCGGTGGCCAGGAGTCGGGAGTGGATGACCAGTTCGTCAAATACACGTATCCCATCGCCAAGGAGGACGGCGGTACCGAGATCCACATGATGTGGACCGACACCCCGTGCCGCATCACCTGTTGGAACCACGGGAACTGGACCATCGAAGCCATGCGACACCCAAAGATCGAGTGCATCGTGGCGCAGCACCCCTGGCTCGAGAACGACTGCCTCTACGCAGACATCATCCTGCCCGCCAACACGACGCTGGAAGTGGAGGACATCGTCACCAACACCCGCCAAGGCCCGCACTTCCAGAGTATCGCCATCCAGGAGCAGGCTATCCCGCCCATCGGAGAATCGATGAGCGACTATGAGATCGTCCTGGAAGTGGCCAAGAAACTGGGGCTGGGCCAACAGTTCAGCGAGGGCAAGACCACCAAAGACCTGGAAAAAGAGGTCTTCGACAACATGGAGATGCCCAAGTTCCTGAGCTGGGAGGAATTTGAAGACAAGAAGTATTTCGTTTTCCCCGTGGCGAAGGACTGGGAAAGCGATCCGCCGGGCTTCCGAAAGTTCCACGACGACCCGGTGGCCAATCCGCTGCCCACGCCCACCGGAAAGCTGGAGTTCTACTCCGAGGCGCTCGCGAAGCACTTCCCCGACGACAAAGAGCGGCCGCCATATCCGAAGTGGGTGGAGAGAAGCGAGACCCACGACGAGCGCCTCTCCAGCGAGCGCGCCGACATGTTCCCGCTGCTTCTGATGTCCAATCACGGCAGGTGGCGCACGCATTCCCAGGGCGACGACATCACCTGGACCAGGGAGACCCCCACGTGTAAGGTATTGGGGGTCGACGGATACAGGTACGAGCCTATCTGGATCAACCCGGCCGACGCCGCGGGGCGTGGCATCAAAGACGGCGACATCGTCAAGGTCTTCAACGAGCGGGGCATCGTCCTGGTAGGAGCGAGGGTCTGGGAGAGGATCATGCCCGGCGTGGTCTACGTCGACCACGGGGCACGGCACGACCCATTGGTCCCCGGCAAGGTGGACCGCGGGGGGGCGATCAACTCTATCGCCCCCAATGGCATCACGTCCAAGAACGCTGTGGGCCAGGCGACCAGCGGCTACCTAGTGGACGTGCAGAAGGCGAAGGGAGAGGAATGGGACGGCTGGCGCCGAGACTATCCTGAAGCCTTCGAGAGAGACTACGATCAAGCTGCGGGGCTGCGTTTCAATGCGTGGGTCGAGGGGGGGATGGAGTAGATGAAGGTATTCGTGATCGACGTCGGCATCTGCAACGGCTGCTACAGCTGCCAGATCGCCTGCAAAGATGAGCATGTCGGCAACGACTGGTCGCCTATTGCCAAACCCCAGCCCGACACCGGCCAGTTCTGGTTGCGGCAGCGCGAGTTCATCCGGGGCACCGTGCCCAAGGTGCAGATGCACTTCCTCCCCACCCCCTGCCAACACTGCGATGAGGCTCCTTGCATGCCGGCCTGCCCCGTGGACGGCGCTATCTACAAGCGGGATGACGGCCTCGTCATCATCGATCCCGACAAGTGCACCGGTTGCCAGGCGTGTGTGGATGCCTGCCCTTACGACGCCATCTTCTTCAACGAGAGCCTCAACCTCGCCCAGAAATGCACCGGCTGCGCTCATCTATTGGACGGCGGGGAGTGGAAGATCCCGCGTTGCGCCGATTCTTGCCCCACCGAGGCCATCAAGTTCGGCGAGGAGAGCGAATTCAAGGCTGAGATCGCCAGGGCCGAGGTACTCAAGCCGGAGCTCGGGGCCAAGCCCAGGGTGTACTACCTCAACGTGCCGAAGAAGTTCATCGCCGGCACGGTCTACGACCCGATCGAGAAAGAGGTCGTGATCGGTGCCACGTGCACGTTGAGCGGCCCGGCGGCCGGAGGCGAATTGACTGCTACTACCGACAACTTCGGAGACTTCTGGTTCCACGGTCTCGCCGAAGGATCGTGCTCACTCGCCATCGAAGCAAAGGGCTTCGCGGCCAAGAAGTTCGCCGACTTGAGCACCACGGAAAAGGACCTCAACCTGGGAGACATCCCGCTGGCGCGGTAGGCCCTAGGAGCAACCCGTGACTCAAAGGGCCGGGGGAGAGATCGCCCCCGGCCCTTTTCACACTTTGCTACGAGACAGATGCAGGCACTCGCAAGCCGGCTTTGGCTAGATGTTTTGTTGCCCCCCGGTGGGAACGTTCCCGTACTCCTCGGTGTGGAAGACTTCTTCCTTCAGCTCCTCATCGGTGGCCTTGTAGACCTTGCACAGAAGGCAAGTGAGGTCGGGCGACCCATACATCGGATCCAAGTGCTCGTTGCTCGTGAGCACGTTCGGGTTGGAGATGAACAGCCCGTGGAAGCCGGCGGCCGGCTCCTCCGGGTAGAAGCAGTTGGCCGTGGCCATGAGCATGCCCTTCTTGATGCCCGGGAACGTCCTCAGTTTCTGCCGGATCCTGCCGCGAGGCGATTCGATCCAGACGATGTCGCCGTCCTCCACTCCATACAGTGCTGCCGTGTCAGGATGCATCTGCGCCATAGGAAATTCCATGAAGCTCCGCAACCAGGGGATGTTGCGGTACTGGCTCAGGAAGTAGAAAGGCTGGCGGAAGCCGCTGCTCATCACCAGTGGGAACTCCTTGTAGATCTCAGGCGTGGAGTACGGGCTTTCTCCGGGCTCGCAGAACTGGGGCAGTGGGTCGTATCCGAGCGACTCCAGATGCTTCGAGACGAACTCGAACTTCCCAGTGGGGGTGGGGAAGCCGCCGCCCACGCGCCAGTAGTCGGTCTTGTATTTGTAGTAGACCTGATCCTTGCCCCAACAACCGCTGACCAAGTTCTTGCTGAACTCCTTCCAGGTGAGGCCGCCTTTTCGCACCTGATGGTCGAGGCATTTTTCCACGTCCTCGAACCACAGATCGGGAGCGATCCGCTTGCCGACCTCGTTGAAGATCCAGGCGTCGGATTTGGCCTCGCCCGGCGGGTCGACAACCTTGTTGTGAGCCTCGATCATGAAGCGCGGGTGCATGTCGTAGACATCGTCCAGCTCCAGCCAGTGAGCCGCCGGCAACACGATGTCCGCCGCCTCAGCCATGGGACCCATGAATAGGTCCACATGCACCATGAACTCCACCTTCTTGATGGCCGCCACCACCTCTTTGGTGTTGGCCATATGCACGATCTGTTGCCCGCCTACGCTGAACCAGACCTTGATAGGCGCCTCACCGGCATTGATCGCCTTGACCATGGTGTCCGGGTTGCAGGTCCGGGCAGCGCCCATCTTGAACTTGTCGATGCCTATGATGTGGCTCTTCATCTCATCGGTGAGGGGCAGGTCCAGGAAGAAGTCCTCGATCAGCCCGGTCTCGGGAAGCACCCAGCTGACCATGCTGCCGGGCGCCTCGATGTTGCCGGCCAGCCCCATCAGGCAGGTGATGGCCCGCAAAGTGTGGCCGCAGTTGGCCTGCCGCTCGAGCGAGCTACCCACCTGAATCGTGCCGGGGGTATCCACCGCCCACATCCGCGCCGCGTCGATCACGTGCTCTTTCGGGATCCAACAGATCTCGGAGACCTTTTCCGGGGTGTAATCCTTGACCCGCTCCCGCAGTTCTTCGAAGCCGAAGGTCCAGTTGTCCACGAACTCCTTGTCCCAGAGCTCTTCTTCCATGATCACGTTCATCATGCCCATGGCAAGAGCACAGTCGGTGCCCGGCCTAGGCTGTATCCACAGCGTCGCCCTGGTGGCGTATGCGCTTGCTCGCGGGTCGATGATGATCAGATTCTTGCAGTAATCCAGGGACTTCATATACCAGGTGCACATCTCGGAGTCCGCGCTGCTGATCTCCAGCTGCTTCGCCCACATGATCTGGGTCTTGGGGAATTCGCCGCCCCAGCCGTGATAGTCGCAGTACAGACGGCCGTAACCCGTCACCAGCCCATAGAGACCGAGCCTGGGGCTGTGGCAGACGTAGCCCGGCGAGATGACGTTGGCGGTGCCGATAGAACGGGCAAGCCGGTGAGTGTACCGGTTGTACCCGCGCCCGGTGCCCTGAGAGATGGCGATGGTGTGCGGTCCGAATTCTTCTATGGCGGCCTTCATCTTGGCCTCGATGGTATCCAAGGCCTCATCCCAGGAGATGCGCTCCCATTTGCCCTCGCCCTTGGGCCCAACCTGCTTCATCGGATACTTGATCCGGTATGGGTTGTCGAGGTGTTGTATGCTCGACAGCCCTTTCGAGCACATCGTCCCGTTGGTGAGCGAATCGGGGTTGCCCTCGATGTGGACCACAACGCCGTCTTCTTTGGTCACCTTCACACCGCAGCCGCCGTGGCAGCTCTTGCAGGTGGAATACACCACTTCTCTAGTAGCCATCAGTCTCTCCTTGCAGCAAGCCCACTCGCTCTAGTACACAGAGACCTTGGGCAAGATAGGCCTGTAAATGCCGACTTTCAGCACGCCATATTTCAGCGAGAACGCGCCAATTGTGTGGCACGCGATCGCGACAACGAGCACCGGCATCGCGATCTCTCCCACGAACAAGCTGACGATCGATATCACGAGCGGCACCGTTATCCCAAGAAACACGATGCCCGCCCAAAACACGACGGCCATGCGTCCGACGATCAGCTCCCGCACCGAAAGCTCGGCCGTGCGTGACTGGTACGAAGCGTTGATCAAATAAGTCATGATGAGGACGGCATTCACGATAAGCACTATGCGGCTTGCCGACTCGATGCCATTGGTGTTGAGCCCGCCCGTGACCCGGCCCACTCCAGTGACGAGGGCCAGACCGTCCGCGATACCCATGATGAGGAAGACAATGGGCAGAAGACCTGTGTTCCAGAAGGGCACGCTCTTGCAGTAGCTCATCGCGAAGCCGGCGTATACCCCGGTCATCACAACGAAGATGCCGGCCAGGATCATCATCACCCAGTTCACCACGTTCACCGGGCTCACCGCCGATGCCGCCAGCACGTCATGCTTCAAGAGATAGCTGAGGACCAGCTGGATCGCGCCCAGGATGGTGAAGACCAACGTGAAGAACATGCCCCGCGCGAACCAGGATGTCTTCCAGGCATTGGTGAAGGGCGGGATGGCGCGCCAGAACCTCAGCGGCTTGCCGAGGTAGAAGAGGTGCAAGGGCAGCTTGAAGAGCACGATCATGATCCAACCGAAGAACGCGCCCCACCAGCTCCCCACGAAGAGGGAGACAAGGAAGAGCCCGGAGCCAAGAGCGGAAAAGACCTCAGCGAGCCAGACGAGCATCCCTTTGCCGTCGATCCACTCGGTCTGCCGCATGGGTTTGACCATCCACTCGTGTGTGACCATCCACTGGCGGGCTGTTCTAGCGTTCACGTAATGACCTCTCCGGCTTACTTTTTGCTCGATTTAGCAAGCTTTTCCACGACTTCGGCGTAGACCGTGCTTTTTTCCTGCATATGGCTGCCCGTGCGGTCACATTCAGGTGCTTTGTTCGACAGAGCCCCGCCAAGCTTGTAGTCGATGTAGTACACGGAGGGGTCGGTGCCATATTCCGCGTGAAGCTGGAACCCCTGCCGATCCCGGATCAACTTGGACACTTCGCTGTTGGGGTCGTCCAGGTCGCCGAAAGTCAGGGCCCTGGCCTGGCACGTGTTGACGCAGGCAGGAGTGCAATCCCGATCGACCCCAGGCGTGAGCCCCTTGGCCCTGCCCGCATCGATCCTCTCAGCGCAGAAATTGCATTTCTCGGTGGTGCCGACCTGGTGCGGATACAGTTTCTTGCCCTTCTTCTCGAAACCGGTCTCCGCATGGTTCGGGAAGTACTTCGGGTTCTTGGCTTTGGAGACGAATGTACGGTTCTGATACGGACAGGCGATGACGCAGTACCGGCAGCCGAAGCACTTGTCCGAGTCGATGGCAACGATGCCGTCCTCGCGCTTATGGGATGCCTCGGTGGGACATGCGTTGACGCATGGCGCATCTTTACACTGATTGCAGCGCACCGGGTACGTAGAAACGTCGACCCGGATGCCGTCATCCACTTCCAAAGCGATCAACCTTGGCCACGTCACCCGCAGCGGAAGGAAGTGCTCGATCCTACAAGCAGCAACACATGCGTGACACCTGGTGCACTTCGCAAGGTTGATGACCATACCCATTCTCGCCATCGGCCTCTCCCCTATCTGACTGGCCTTTCGTCTCTGGCTACCAGCCCAGGGACCGCCCTTGGGGGGTGTGCCAAGCTGCCAACCGTAAACGGCGAGATTCTACCATAGGATAACGATATTGATATACCACAGAGTGGGATAATAATATCGGAACTACGCCGGGCAAAGTTCCGTAGTGTGGCACACCAAGCCACTGGGCGGGAGGAACTGCGCCAATGAAGCATAGTACCACAAGCGAACGCCCCTTGCGGGGGCTCACTACACGCCGGAAGGCCACTGCCAGCCCAGCGCCGGTGGGTTGCTAGGCGACGGCCTCTACGATGGTCGCGATGCCCTGCCCGCCCGCGATGCATAGCGTCGCGAGTCCGTAGTGAGTCCCCCGTTTCTGCATCTCGTAGAGAAGAGTGGTGAGGATGCGGGCGCCCGAGCAGCCAAGTGGGTGGCCGAGAGCGATGGCGCCCCCGTTCACATTGACGATGTCCCGGTCCAGCCCGAGCTCCTTGACGACGGCCAGACTCTGAGCGGCGAAGGCTTCATTCAGTTCTATCAGCCCGATGTCACCGACCGTCAGCCCCGCGAGCCTCAGCGCTTTCCGCGTAGCGGGAGCCGGGCCGATGCCCATGATCTCCGGCGAGACGCCGGCAGCGGCCTGGCTACGCACGGCGGCGAGTGGTTTCAACCCTCGCCGCTTGGCCTCGGCGGCGGACATCAGCACGAGACAGGCGGCGCCATCATTGCGGCCGGAGGAATTGCCGGCGGTCACGCTCCCCCCCTCTTTGAAGACGGGGGCCAGCTTGGCCAGTTGCTCGAGGCTCGTCTCGCGGGGAAACTCGTCGGTGTCGAAGATCAGCGGCGACCGTTTGCGGACCGGCACCTCCACCGCCACCGTCTCGTCCGCGAAACGGCCTTCCTCGATGGCCCGCAAAGCCTTCTCCTGGCTGGCCAGAGCGAACTCGTCCTGTTCTTCGCGCGGGATCCCATACTTGGCGGCCAGGTTCTCGGCGGTAAGGCCCATCGTCAGATTGCCGTAGACCTCGATCGGCTGTGAGCGGGGCTGGCTCTCCGTGTTGGAATCAACGAGGACGCCGTTCCCGGAGCCGTATCCGTACCGGGCGTTCCGCATGTAATACGGCGAGTTGCTCATGCTCTCGACACCGCCGGCCACGATTATCTCCGCCTGGCCGGAAAGAATGGCCTGCACACCGTTGTGCACGGCCTGCAGACCCGAACCGCACTGACGCATGACCGTATACGCCGGCACCTCGATCGGGATACCGGCTTTGAGTGCGGCGACGCGTGCTAAGTTGGCGGCGTCGGCGCTTTGCTTGGTCTGACCGATGATCACCTCGTCGATCGAGGCAGGTTGGACACCGGCGCGCGCCACAGCCGCTTCGATCACCACTTTCGCCAGATCCTCGGGCTGCACATCCTTGAGCGACCCGCCGATCTTCCCGATCGCGGTTCGGACCGCCGATACGATAACGACTTCGTTCACACGAACGCCATCATCCCGCCGTCGGGATAGAGGATCGTGCCGGTGACGAAATCCGAAGCGGGCGAGGCGAGAAACACCGCCGGCCCTATGAGATCCGCAATGGCACCCATCCGACCCATGGGGACGTTGAGCAGCATGCGCTCGTAACGGGCTGCTTCGTTCTTGATCCGCTCTTCGGTCATGGGTGTGATCGTGATAATCGGGGCGATGGCATTGACCAACACATTCTTTGAGGCCAGCTCGCACGCGAGCTGCTTGGTCAGCATGTCCACGGCTCCCTTGCTCGCGCAGTAGGCGAGGTTGCCACCCGTGGCACCCCGCGCCCCCCGGATGGAGGAGAGGTTGATGATCTTGCCGCCCCCTTGCTCGACCATGTGGGCGGCGAAATGCTTGCAGGACATCATGACCCCACGGATATTCACAGAGAAAAGCTTGTCCCACTCTTCCATGGGGAATTCCGTCGCCGGCGCCTTGGCGTTGTAGCCCAGAGCGTTGACGAGGATGTGGACACGGCCCAAGTCGGAAACAGCGCCTGCAACGAGCTCCTGTACGCTACTCTCCTTAGTGCAGTCGACTGCGTAGGTCTTGACCTTCTGGCCGGTCGCAGCTTCGATCTCCTGGGCCACCCGCTCGAGGCTGGCCTGGTTGACGTCGGCGATGGCTACCTGGGCGCCGTAACGGACGAGACCTTCCGCCAGTCCGTGACCCAGCCCTCCGGCCCCTCCCACGACGACGGCATTCTTGCCCTTGAGTGAAAACAGATCGTCCATGGCCAGCGCTCCCTCCTCTGCTATCTCTTCACCACGCCAAGTATCTGACGAGCTTCGTCCGGGGTCGCCGGCTCCAGGTTCAACTCTTTGGCGATCCTCGCCGAGCGCTCCACCAGGTGCGCGTTGCTCTTGGCCAGAACGCCGCGGGAGTAATAGATGTTGTCTTCGAGACCCACGCGCGCGGCCCCGCCCATGATCATGCCCATCGTGGTGACGGGCAACTGCGCCGAGGAAGTGGCTGTGACATTGAAGTAGCAGTCGGCTGGGAGGAAGTGCAGCATGGAGATGAGAGTCTCCGGCGAGGCTTCGATCGCCCCCTGGTATTGCATGCCAAGCACGAAGTTCACGCAATAGGGGGGCTTGATGAGCTCTTTCTTGATCAGGTTGTTCACGTCGCGATACATGCTCTGGGAGTAGCACTCCATCTCCGGCTTTATGTCCAGTTCCTTCATCTTGGACGCCCAGGCCTCGATGTCTTTTGTCAAGTTGGAGAAAGGCGTGCCGGCGAAGGCGCCGGTCTGGCGCATCAGGGTGCCCATGTTGAGCGAGGCCGACTCCGGATTGGCGTCCAGGCAGCGCACGCGTTCCTCAATAGTGAGGTTGGCACCGCCTCCGGTGGAGAACTGGATGATAATCTCGCTGCACTTTCCGCGCACCGCCGCCATGATCTCTTCGAACTTCTCTTTGGTGCCGGTGGGCTTGCCCGCCTCATCCCGCGCATGGATATGGACGATGGCCGCCCCCGCGTTGTAGCACTCGAGCGCAGCCTGCGCGATCTCATCCGGTTGCTCCGGGACGTTCGGGTTCATCTCCTTGCTCACGAAAGCGCCGTTAAGCGCGGCGGTGATGATGACTTTGCCTGCGGGTAATCTCATGGTCTCTCTCCTGCGTCCCGGCTCAGGTCTAGATACGTTCGTAGATAAGATCTTTGACGCTGTTGAAGACCTCCAGTAGAGCCGCGTCGCGCTTCTTGAGGACTTCCTCGAGCGGACGGTCGCTGTAGTCGAAAAAGCCTTTGCCGCTCTTCACGCCCAGCTCGCCGCGTTCCACGCGCTCAACGAGACTAATGGGGTCGTTGTCGATGGGCGCCTCTATGAAGGCTTTGTTCTGCAGGTTGCCGTAACTGAGGTCGAGACCGGTGAAGTCGTAGCGCTGCACGAAGCCCAGCACCATGGCCCGGGGAATGATGCTGGCCTTTACGGCGATGTCCAGCTGCTCGGCGGTCATGTACCCGTTGTCGAGGAGGAAGAAGATCTCCCGCCCGATGATGCGCAGGAAACGATTGATGCAGAAGCCGGGAACGAACTTCTCCATCACCGTCGGTACCCTATCGACCTTCTTGAGAAGGCCGACCACCAGGTCGACGGTGTCGTCAGTGGTTTCCGGACCTTTGACGACCTCCACCAAGGGGATGATGTGCGGAGGAGCGAACCAGTGGGCGATGATCGTCTGCGGGAGTCGCTTCGCGGGCACGAGCTCAAAGATGTTGAGGTAGGAGGTGTTGCTCGTGAAGATGGCGCCGTCGGGGCAGATCTTGTCGAGCTCCTCGAACATGGCCCGTTTCGCGTCGACCTTTTCAACAATGCTCTCGATCACAAAATCCGCGCCAGCGCCGGCTTCTTCCACAGACTGGGTGGTCTTGATGCGGGAGATTATCTTCTCGACGTCTTGCGCCGGGACCATGTCGTGCTCGACGAAGGTCCCCAGGTTTGCGCGGACCACAGACAACGCCTTTTCGAGAGTCTCCACCTTCCTCGAATAAAGCGAAACGTCATAACCAGCGGTGGCGAACACCTGAGCCAAGCCGGGCCCCATGGTCCCTGCGCCGATTATCGCTACTTTCTTTATCTCGTCGAGCTTCACTGGACGTCCTTCGCAATCGATTTGTACGTGCCCGGACAGCCGATATGGCGCTGGCTGCGCGCCCACTCGGCCCTCTCTATCAGTGTCACACTTTCCGTTCGCGAAGTGAAGAAGGCTCGAGAAGGGCGTTGAAAAGGGCGCCGTCAACCGACGGAGCCCCCGGCTACACTGGTATTACTGTACCATAAAGCAAGAGCCGGATATCAGACCGATGGACATTTTGTTTCTGGCACCGCGCGCGCACTGCATCGTTCGCGGTGCATTGTGCGCGGTGCGTCATGCCCGATGCTAGAATCTGTTGCGATTATCGATGAACTGCTGCTGGCTCGTTCGTCGTCCGCCGGGAGGGGAAACTGTGGCGACATCAGAAAGACCTCAGCGAGGGTCGGGGCCGCGCGAGGCTTCGCCAAAGCGCGCTGATGACGCGTTCGTGGTACGAGCTTTGT
>JADGPI010000008.1 GCA_017882525.1 Thermoleophilia bacterium | reverse complement strand
TGCTTGGGGCCATTCTCTCTCTTACCAGGGGTCCCACCCAAGTTCTGGAGAAGCCGGGGTCGAACGGGGGAGGTCCCGTTCCGAAAAGCCCAGCCGCTTAGGTACCGAGAAGCACCGCGAGCCGGACTGTGGTGCCGCCACTTGGGGCCCGGGTGAAGCTAACTTCGTCCATGAGCGCGACCATCAAAGGAAGGCCGAGCCCCCGAGGGTGATCTGGCTGTCTGGGAAGCGTAGGCGGCCGAAAACAACCGCTGTCCGTGATCTCGACCATGAAAAGACGCGGCGATACCCGCGTGCACACCTCGAGCTCTTCCGCGGAACTGCACGCGTGCTCGACCGCGTTCGCGAAGGCCTCGGACGTGGCCACTTTGAGGTCGAAGACGCGCTCCGGATGAAGCGCCGCTTCGGTAGCCACTTGGCCGACAAAATCACGCACCTCGGCCAGTTTTGCCGTCTCGGCCTTGACCTTGAGGCGCCGGCACCCGACTCGCTCATCTTCGAGCGTCATGCCGGGGCGCGCTCGAGTACCGCCTGCTCCGCGGCCTCCATGGAGTCGAAAAGGCGGAAGCTTGAGTCGACCAAGAGGCCGACGATCTCTAGGAGTCGCTTGACGTTGTGATTGGGTCCGATGACACCGAGCCATCCGCGTTCACGAAGCCGGCGCACGCCCGAAAGCAGAACAGAGAGGCCTCCACTATCGATATAGGTGACCTTGCGAAGGTCGATGAACACCACGTCGTTGCCACCTTCGAGGGCGGCATCGAGCGCTAGCTGGAGCGGCGCGCAGCTACCATGATCGATCTCGCCTTGAGTCTCAAGAAGAGGTGCCCCACCGATTTTGTCGACGGTCACGTTCATAGTTTCTGGTATTTCCCCTTTCGGTCGTCCGCGTCAAGAGCGGGGACAAACGCTTGCCCATGGGGCCAACCCCCGAATTCTTTCCTGCATCCTAACAACCTAAACCCCTCCCCGGCCAGCGGCGGACGATGGCGGGTCAAGTAGGAGAGCGGGCAATCGGGCCTCACGCAACCGTTCCCGCCAGTAGAAGACCCGTTTGGCGCCTTCCGCGCTGGCCACATAGAGCACCACGATCCCCGCTAGCACCGGCCAGAAGACGGCCGGCAGCCGTGTGAAGCCCAAGGGGCCGGCAAGAGGCGTGAACGGGATGGCCACCGCTGCCGCGGCCACGGCAAGCGTGGTGATAAGGAGCGGCTTGCCCGGCCGGCTGCGAATGAAGGGCCGGCGCGTGCGCACGACCAGGACGATGAGCGCAGCGGACACTACCGACTCCACGAACCAGCCGGTGCGGAACTCTTTCTCTTTTGCATGCAATACCCAGAGAAGCACGGCGAAGGTGGTGAAGTCGAATACCGACGACAGGGGTCCGAACACGAGCATGAACCGGCGGATGAACCTGATGTCCCAGCGCCGGGGGACGGCGAGGATCTCCGGGTCCACGCCGTCGGTGGCGATCGTCATCTCGGGAAAGTCGGTGAGCAGGTTGGTCATGAGGATCTGGCCGGGCAAGAGAGGGAGGAACTTGAGGAACAACGAGGCGCCGGCCATGCTGAACATGTTGCCGAAGTTGGCGCTGGTGGCCATGAATACGTACTTGAGAGTGTTGGCGAACGTCTTTCGGCCTTCGCGGATGCCGTCACCGAGGACCGCGAGATCTTTCTCCAGAAGTACGAAATCGGCCGCCTCCTTGGCGACGTCCACGGCTTGGTTCACCGAGATACCGACGTCCGCTGCGTGCAGCGCGGATGCATCGTTGATGCCGTCGCCCATGTAGCCGACCACGTGGCCTGCCTTGCGCAGGGCGAGGATGATGCGCTCCTTCTGGTTAGGTTCTATCTCCGCGAAGATCTGGACCGCGGAGACCTTCTTCATGAGCGCTTCGTCGCTCAAACCGTGCAGGTCTTTGCCGGTCAGGATATCCGCCGTGGAGAGCCCCACCTGGCCTCCCACGTTTGCCGCCACCAGAGGGTTGTCGCCGGTAATCATCTTGAGATGGACCCCCAGGCCGCGCAGCTGGGCGATGGTGTCCACCACGCCCTGTTTCGGGGGGTCGAAGAAGACCAGGAAGCCTGCGAAAGTAAGGTCGTGCTCGTCTTCCTTGGCCACCCGCTCGGGAAGGTCGCCATCCGCGTAAGCGACGCCGAGCACCCTGAACCCGTCCGAGCTCAGCTGGGTGTATCGCTTGTTGATCGCCGCCCGGAGGTGGCTCAAAGGGCCCACCTTGCCGTCTGGTCCCTCGACCTTGGTCGAGACTTCTAGGACCTTGGCAAACGTCCCCTTTGTGACAAGGGTTCGGTGGCCACCTGCGGCCTCTACGAGGATGCTCAGGCGCTTGCGCAAGAAGTCGTATGGGATCTCGTCCAGCTTCTTGAGATCAGACAGGTCGGCGTCGACGCCTTCGGGGGGAGGTTTCGCCTTCACCGTGTCCCGGATTGCTTGGTCGAGCGGGTTAGTGAACCCCGTCTCGAATGCGGCATTGATGTAGGCGAGTCGGAGGACCCTGGCACTTGGCGTCCCCTTGACATCCTGGGCTGAATCGAGCCTCACTACTCCCTCGGTGAGCGTCCCGGTCTTGTCCGAGCAGAAGACGTTCATGCTGCCGAGGTTCTCGATGGACACCAGCCGTTTGACGATCACTTTCTTAGCCGCCATGCGACGCGCCCCGTGAGCCAGGTTGATGCTGATGATGGCGGGCAGCAATTGCGGCGTGAGTCCCACGGCCAGGGCGAGGGAGAACAGGAAGGAGTCCACCACCGGCCGGTGCAGGTACACGTTAATCGCGAAGATCGCGATGACCAGGGTCATCGTGACCTCGAGGAGAAGGTACCCGAATCGCTTGACCCCTCTCTCGAACTCGTTTTCCACCGGTCGGGCTCGGAGCGACTGCGAAACCTTCCCGAACTCGGTGGTCTGGCCTGTGTGGACGACGAGTGCGGTCGCAGTGCCGCTGATGACGTGGGTGCCCATGAAGAGAACATTGGTCCGCTTGGACAGTGCTGTGTCTGCAGCGAGCACCGCCGGTTCTTTCTCCACCGGGTAGGTCTCGCCGGTGAGGGTGGCCTCGTCGGCGAACAGGTCGTTGGCTTCCAAGAGCAGGCAGTCGCCCGGGATGATATCCCCGGCGGCGAGAGAAACGACGTCTCCGGGGACGATTTCCTCCACGTGGACGTCCGTGGGCTTGCCGCCCCGGGTGACCCGCGCTTCGATCTGGACGATGGCCAGAAGCTTGGCCACCGCATTGTTCGCGCCTCGTTCCTGCCAGAACCCGAGAAGGCCGCTGATGAGAACGATACTGAGGATGATGATGGAGTCGGTGCGGTCGCCCAGGAAGATGCTGAGGATCGCGGCGAACACCAGGATCAGGATGATGGGGCTCTTGAACTGAGAAAGAAGCAGACCGACGGTGGTGGTCTTGCGCTGTGCCTTGAGCGTGTTAGGTCCGTACTGTTTCAAACGGTCCGCGGCCGCAGCCGAGGTGAGCCCGGTCGGGCTGCTGCCGAGCGCCTGCAGGGCGTCCGAGCTGGGGCGGCTCCAGAAGGGGTCGACGCCGGTCTCGGCGGGTCCGGGTGCTGGCTTCGGGCTCATCGGGGAGCGACGCTCGAGCTTTGCGCGGGCGGCCTGGCATCCTGGGCCCTCCAGCGGAGGACCGGGTCTCGCGCGGCCCTGACCTCATCCGGGCGACGCACCGGCGTGCTGCAGGGCGCATGCGTCACCAACTCGGGGGTCTCGTCCAGTTCCTTATCGATCCGCTGCATGACCTCTACGAAAGCGTCGAGAGTGCCGATGTCCTCGGTCTCCGTGGGTTCCACCATGAGAGCTTCCGGCACGATGAGCGGAAAGTAAATAGTGGGCGCGTGCATCCCGAAGTCCAGGATCCGTTTGGCGATGTCTCTCGCGGTGCCGCCTCGCTTTGCTTGACCTGAGGCGGACATGACGAACTCGTGCATGCACGTGCGATCGTACGGCACCTGATAGACCTCTCGCAGCCTCACTCGCAGGTAATTCGCGTTCAGCACCGCGTCTTCGGTAGCCCTAGTCAGGCCGGGCCCACCCATGCTGAGAATGTAGGCGTATGCGCGGATGAGCACGCCGACATTGCCGTAGAAGCCTTTTACCCTGCCGATGCTCTGCGAACGCTCGTGATCGAAATAGAACATACCCGTTTGGGGGTCGCGCCTCACCAATGGGGCCGGGAGGTAAGGCTCAAGCGCGGGGCATACAGCCACGGGGCCGGCTCCTGGACCTCCGCCGCCATGCGGAGTCGAGAAGGTCTTGTGAAGGTTGATGTGGACTACGTCCATACCCATGTCCCCAGGCCGAGCTTTGCCCATGATGGCGTTGAGGTTGGCCCCATCGTAGTAGCACAGTGCGCCGCTCTCATGGACGAGGCGGGATATCTCCAGGATGTCCTCTTCGAACAGACCGAGCGTGTTGGGGTTCGTGAGCATCAAGGCCGCGGTCTTGTCGGATAGCCGAGCTTTGAGTGCCTCCAGGTCGATCAGCCCGCGAGCGGAGCTGGCGATCTCGACGACCTTGTAGCCGGCCATGGCCGCGGTCGCGAGATTGGTGCCGTGAGCCGAGTCGGGGACGATGACGGTGTCCCTAAGGGCGCCGCCGTGCTCTGCATGGAAGGCCTTTATCATAAGAATGCCGGCCAGCTCGCCGTGCGCCCCGGCCGCTGGCTGCAGAGTGGCCGAATGCATGCCGGTGATGCTCACGAGGGCTCTCTCCAGCTCCCACATCAACTCCAGGATCCCTTGGATCTCCGACTCGACTTGATAGGGGTGGAGATCGGCGAATCCGGTAAGGCCGGCCACCTCGTCGTTGACCTTGGGGTTGTACTTCATGGTGCAGGATCCAAGGGGGTAGAAGCCCAGGTCCACGGAGTGGTTGAGCTGAGAAAGGCGGGTGTAATGACGCACCACCTGTGACTCGGCCACCTCCGGCAGCCGTGGTGGGGTCGGGCGCAGCTCGACTCCGATTAGGAGGTCGTCCATCCCCGCCTCGGGTACTCCCGGAGCGGGTAACTGCATCCCGCGGTGGCCGGGACTGCTTTTCTCAAAGATAAGCGGTTCCATCATGCCCTCTTCTCAGCGGCGCCGCCGCGTCTCTCGGTCTCGCCTCGGCAACCCGTCCCATTTGGCTCTCGCTCCCCAGCGAGGACAGCGGCAGCGGCCTTGACGTACCGCTCGAGTTCCTCCGCGGGATTGAGCTCCGTCACTGCCACCAGAAGTGAGTCCGGCCGGCCGAATCGGCCGAGCGGCACGCCGGGGTCGACCCCGAAGGCCCTCATCGCGTCGGCGAACTCGCCGGCATCCATGGGAAGCCTCACCGCGAACTCGTTGAAGAACGGACCATCGACGAGGGGCTCCACGCCAGGGAGCAAGCACAGCCGTGAGTGAAGATGATGCGCCCGAAGGGCGCACAGTTCACCAAGCTCCTTCAGCCCAACCGGCCCGAGCAGCGACAAATACACGGTGGCAGCCAAAGCGTTCAAAGCCTGGTTGGAGCA
>JADGPI010000065.1 GCA_017882525.1 Thermoleophilia bacterium | reverse complement strand
CGCGCACTTTGGAAAGGGGCTATCAGTTTTGGCCTGGTGACGATTCCAGTTTCGCTCTACCCGGCAAAAGACGATCAGGGAAACGTGACGTTCCACATGTTGCACAAGTCCGACCTCAGCCGGGTTCACAATTTGTGGATGGACGACGAGAACCATGAAGTCCCTTTTGACGAGGTCGTCAAAGGTTATGAATATGACAAGGGGCAGTATGTCGTCATCGGGGAGGCGGATCTGGAAGCGGCCAATGTAGAGGCGACGCAGAGCATCGACATCATGCATTTTGTGGATGGTGAGGAGATCGATATCGCCTACTACGATACCCCGTACTACACGGAGCCGGCCAAGGTGGGACGCAAAGCATATGCTCTCTTGCGCGAGACGCTCAAACGCACCGGCAAGGTGGGCGTGGCGAAGGTCGTCATCCGGGAGCGGCAGCACCTCTGTGCCGTTATCGCAGACGGGCCCGCCTTGCTCGCCCATACACTGCGTTGGCCCTATCAACTAAGGGACGCGTCCGAATTCGATCTGCCCGGCGAGGATCTAGGCCACCTCGGGGTGAGCCCTCAGGAACTCAAGATGGCGGAGCAGTTGGTGGAGGCCATGGCCACCGATTGGAAACCGGA
Source organism: Thermoleophilia bacterium (assembly GCA_017882525.1). GTDB lineage: Bacteria > Actinomycetota > Thermoleophilia > RBG-16-64-13 > RBG-16-64-13 > Chersky-299. The sequence continues at coordinate 5,165 of JADGPI010000065.1, read as the reverse complement.
GCAATATCACGATACCTATCGAGACGACCTCCTTAAGCTGATTGACGAGAAGGTAAAGAGTGGCAAGGTGAGCCAAGTTTCTGAGCCAGCGAAGCGGGAGGCTGGAGAAAGCAACGTGGTAGATATCATGTCGCTTCTCAAGCGCAGCATGGAGCAGCAGAAGTCCACTCCAAGCGGCGATGCGGCCGAGAAAACGGCAGCCCCCAAGAGCGGCGGCAAGCGAAGAGGGGCGAGACGGGCCAGCTAAAGGGGTCCCCGTGGCGCTAGAAGCGTATCGCAAGAAGAGGCATTTCAACAAAACTCCGGAGCCGGGCGGAGAGCAGCCGTCGGCGGGCAAGAAACAGCCCTTGGCGTCAGGCGCGGCTACGGGCGGGGGATCCCGACAGAGCGGCCTCCTCTACGTGATCCAGAAGCATGCGGCCCGAAGGTTGCACTACGATCTGAGACTGGAACTGGGCGGCGTTCTCCTCTCGTGGGCCGTCCCCAAGGGTCCATCTCTCGACCCCCATGACCGACGTTTGGCTGCCCGAGTGGAGGACCATCCCCTTGAGTACGGCAGTTTCGAAGGGATCATCCCCAAAGGCGAGTACGGGGCAGGCACGGTCGAGTTATGGGATCGCGGCACCTGGGAGCCTGAAGGCGATGCCGAAGACGGTCTGAAGAGAGGGGACCTCAAGTTCACTCTGCATGGGGAGAAGCTCAAAGGCAGCTGGGGCCTCGTGCGCATGAAGCCTCGAAGTGGCCAAGAGGACAAAGAGGATTGGCTCCTCATCAAGCACGGGGACGACGATGCCATCGAGGGCGATGGCGAGTCCCTACTTCGGGATCAACCTCGGTCGGTCGCCAGTGGGCGCACCTTGGAGGAGATCACGGCGGAGGCCAGCGCCAGCGTCTGGCACGGAGATCTCCCGGCGAGCGAGCAGACGGAGGCACGGGCGGGAGAGGAGTTCCTCATTGACCCCTCCCGGTTGCCCGGCGCCCGGCAAGTCGCGAAAATGCCTCCATTCGTCCAGCCCGAGCTCGCGAGCCTGGTCAAACGGCCCCCGGAAGGCGAACAGTGGCTGCACGAGGTCAAGTTCGATGGATACCGGGCCCTCGCAAGGATTGAGAGCGGCACTGTGAAGATGTACTCGCGCAACCAGAAGGACCTGACCGGGAACTATCGGGTGCTGGTGGACGAGTTGGCAAAGCTGCCGGTCGATAGTGTGATGCTGGACGGGGAAGTAGTGGTGCAACTGCCCGACGGGACCACCAACTTCCAGGAGCTGCAAAACGTTTCCAAGAGTGATGGCAGTAAGGGCGCCGGGCAACTCCTCTATTACGTATTCGACCTATTGTATTTGAACGGCTACGAGCTGCTGGCCGCCGGCATCGAAGAGCGCAAGGAGCTACTCAAGCGACTACTTGCCCGAAGCGGGAGAGGCAGCCGGATAGTCTATTCAGAGCACATCTCGGGAGAGGGCCGCATTCTCTTTGAGCAGGCCTGCCGGTTGGGATTGGAGGGCGTCGTCAGCAAAAGGGCGGGAACTCGGTACCGACCTGGGGTTCGAGGCGGGGAGTGGCTCAAGTCAAAGTGCTCGCATGAGCAGGAGTTCGTCATCGGCGGTTTCACCGATCCCGCCGGGACCCGGACCGGCTTTGGCGCTCTGCTTTTGGGGACACATGAAAGCGCGGGCCTGCGGTACGTCGGGAAGGTGGGCACGGGCTTTAGCGAGAAGCTCCTTGGCGAGCTGGAAGAACGGCTGCGACGCCTCGAGATCGACGCCCCACCCTTCACAGACCATCTGACACAAGCTCCCAAGCGTTCGCACTGGGTCAAGCCAGAATTGGTCGCGGAGGTCGCCTTTTCCGAATGGACCCGGGGCGGCGCCATGCGGCACCCGAGCTTCAAAGGCCTGCGCGAGGACAAGCCTCCCACTGAGGTCGTGAGGGAGGTCGAAGCTGAGGTGAATGAGACGCCCGCGTTCAAGGACCCACCGGCCGAAGGCGCGCAGGCCGGGCCAAAGAAAGACGCAGAGGCCTCTCCCGCCGACGACCCTGTGCACGCCGTGACGCTCACCCACCTGGACCGGGTCTTCTGGCCCCTCGACCAGGTGACCAAACGCGACCTTGTGCACCACTACGAGGCGGTAGCGAAGCGGATGTTGCCTTACGTACTTGGACGTCCTATAGCAATGGTTCGCTGTCCCGACGGCGTCGAGGGCGTATCGGGCCCGGTCGGTCAAGGCCGGGGCCGGGAAGGATCCTGCTTCTTTTACAAACATCCCGGACCTGATTTCCCGGGACCCTTCGAGCGGGTGAGTATCCAAGAATCCGGCGGTCCGGACACCTATCTCACCATCACAGAGGCCGAGAGCCTGACAGGGCTGGCTCAGATGGGGGTTCTGGAGATCCACGTCTGGGGGTCCACGTGGCCGGATATCGAACATCCCGACATGTTGGTCTTCGACTTAGATCCAGACTCCGCAGTAGAGTGGGCGGCTCTGGCGCAAAGCGCTCGTCTGATGAGGGAAGTGCTCCAGGCTCTCGGTCTGGAGAGCTTCGTGAAGACAACCGGGGGGAAAGGTCTGCACGTGGTTGTGCCCATCAGCGCACTGGAGGGCTGGGAGGTCGTGCGCCGCTTCTGTAAATCAATAGCTGAGGCCTTCGTCAGTCATGCCCCGGAAAGATACACGGCGACCATGTCCAAGGAAAAGCGAGCAGGGAAGATCTACATCGACTACATGCGTAATAATCGGGGATCGACTTCGATCGCTCCCTACTCCACCCGGGCTAGGGAACACGCCACCATCGCCGTGCCCCTCCGCTGGAGCGAACTGAGCGGTCGCGTACGGGCCGATACCTACACCATCAACAACCTGCAGGATCGACTGCGGCGACTGAAAGCCGACCCCTGGGACGGCTACTTCGAGGTCCAACGCTCTCAGACTCTTACCACGGCCATGAAACACGCGGTGGGCATTGGGTAGCCGCGTGTTGTTGTGAGCCGTCGCCCGAGCGCGGCCACTCTCATCACGCAGGTTATGGGTGGTTCACGTTCTCGACCGTGATGTGACCGGGCTTCTGCCGGCCGTCCTACTTGCTCATTCGCGCCCCCGCTGCCTTTAGGTTGCTGCGGTGACAGTTCTGTCAGCTCCCGTTAGGCCGTGTCGCCGAAACGTCCCGACCACGATCAGCTGCCATCAGAAGGCCCGAATGGCGCGGGATCAGAAGGTGATGGTCATCTTTCGGCACCCACACTATGGCAAGGTCGTGCAGATCTAGTTCGTCTTCTTGGACCTACAGAACTGCGAGGCTCATAACCAACCTCCGCTAAAACCAGCTCGCCGCAGGCCGCGGTCGATGCAGGGGCAGTTCCGCATTAGCTGCCACAGTAAGCCGGTACGATAGTTTTCGATCATCAAGACGATGGGCCCTTGATTAAGCCCATAGTGCCACGGCGATACCCACCCAAAGGGACTACGGGATCCTACGGGATAGGTGGGGTTAATCGTGGCTTTGAACCCGTAGAGGTTGGACTCGGTCAATTTGGCCTCGTGAAGATAGTAGTCGATGGCGGGCAGCACGATCTCGGGCGCGAACGGCAGCGACGTCACCGCGGCCCAGGGCGCTATGGTCCCGTCGTCGGGCCCGTATGGTACGCCGCGCCCCCGATAGTCAAAGAATCGGCGCTTGATGCCGTCCACTTTGATGGTGCGGGGGCCAGGGCCATCGCTCGCGGTAATTCCCCAGCAACGCGGGCCATAGCCCGCGAACTTGAGCGGATTGTCTATCGCGTACTGTTGTTGGACGTATGTGGCGCGGCGGCTGTTCTCGAAATAGTCGATGCCCTTGACGCGCATGAAGGCATCCTGGATGCCACGGAAGTCGATCCAGACATGCGAGAGCTGGTGGGTGAAGAGTGGGCCGGCATGAAGATATTCATGTCCGTAGAAGTTCTCCCACCGGTAAGTCGAAGTCCAGCCGGCGTAGCTACTCTCAGGCAGCGGATGAGTGGGCGAGCCCAGCCCGAGGATGTAGAGCAGCATGGCCTCATCGTAGACTTCCCAACGATATCTGAGAAATCCACGCTCAGGCTTCCAGCCGTGCGTGACCGTTGCGCCATGGTTTTGCGCCCATTGCCAATCGACTCGCTCGTAGAGCACCTCGGCGAGGGTGCGGATTTCACGTTCGTCGACCGTATCCGCGTCAAAATAGACTCCTGCCGCCAAGGCACCCGCCACCAGAAAGGCGCTATCTACCGTGGAGAGTTCGCAGCGCCAGGCGCGCCGGCGGGTCTGCATATCGAGAAAATGGTAATAGAAGCCCCGGTAGCCGGTGGCGTCCGGTTCGCGGCTTTGCGGGCTCCTCCAGAAGAAACGAAGCGTGGTCAGCGTTCGTTCCACCGCGGCGGCACGAGGCATGAATCCCCGCTCGACAGCCATCAGGTAGGCCGCCAAGGCAAAGCCGGTGGCGGCAATACTCGCCGGCCAATCCGCTGCGGTCTTGTCTAGCACCAGCCCATTGAGCGGATTCGTCTCGTGGAGGAAGTAGCTGAATGATTCGTGCTGAAGCTTCTCCATCTCAGCGTCAGCGGTTAGTCCCCTAATGCGGTTTCTCCTTCACAGGAACCCAAGCTGGCTTCAGACCGCACTGGCGGTGACGTAGTTCGCGTGAGCCGGCTCGGCGGGTTGATTCACGAGTATCACCGAACAGCGGCATAGATCGGAGTAAATGTACCCCTCAGGCCGGTGACGCCACTCTCGCCCGCGAGTTCTGGAATCTCAGCGCCGGCATGCTCGGTCTCGTTGCATGAATCGAGAGATCCACCTCACCGCAGGAAATGTCTCGGTGCGGGCGCAGCTGAACGAGTCCGCCACGGCCTCGGCCATCTGGGCTGCCTTGCCCCTGCAGGCCGTGGCCAGCAGGTGGGGCGACGAAATCTACTTCTCGATCCCGGTGCGCCTGGCGGAGGAGCTGGGGGCGAGGCAAGACATGGCGGTCGGTGAGTTAGGCTATTGGCCTGTCGGCACCGCATTCTGTGTCTTCTTCGGCCCCACCCCGGCGAGCAAAGGCCCCGGGCCTCGAGCCTACAGCAACGTGAATCCCTTCGGCCAGATTCTGGAGGATGCGACCGTGCTTCGCGCCGTGAGTGACGGCGACCCGGTGACGGTCGAAGCCGCTCT
>JADGPI010000064.1 GCA_017882525.1 Thermoleophilia bacterium | reverse complement strand
TGACCAACCCTGACAACTTCGTGGGCGTGGCCCCGGGCGCCAAGATCATAAGTCTGAAGGTAGCGGCTTCCGACGGAGCCACCGACGTTTCGCAGGTGCTTGCCGCTATCGACTGGGTTGTCCAGCATCGTAACGACCCGGGCATGAATATCCGAGTGCTCAACCTATCCTTCGGGACGGACAGCAGCCAAAACTATCGAGTCGACCCGCTGGCGTACGCGGTGGAAGTGGCCTGGCGCAAGGGCATCGTCGTAGTCGTCGCGGCGGGAAACGAAGGTAGCAGCGGTCGGCTCAATGATCCGGCTTTCGACCCCTACGTCATCGCGGTCGGCGCTGAAGACATGAACAACACGCCCGGAACCGGCGACGACACCGTGCCCGACTGGTCGAGCCGTGGCAGCGCGTCCCGGGGCCCGGACATTGTCGCACCTGGAAAATCCATCCTCAGCCTTCGGGACCAAGGCTCATGGGCCGACCTCAACTTCCCGGACGCCGCCGTCAACACCCGTTTCTTCCGAGGCAGCGGAACCTCTCAGGCAGCGGCTGTCGTCTCGGGAGCGGTCGCGCTTCTCCTCGATGATCGTCCCAATCTGACTCCTGATCAGGTGAAATACGTCCTCAAAGCTTCGGCGGACCGGCTTCCCAAAGCCGACCGCCAGGCGCAAGGCGCCGGACTCATCGATCTCAAGCAAGCCACCCGGCAATCGATACCGCGGAATGTCGCTCAGAACTACCCGCTATCGGACGGCAGCGGCTCCATCGAAGCCGCTCGCGGAACCAGCCACGTTGCCGATGACGGCGTTGAGATCTCCGGCGAAGTGGACATCTTCGGACAACAGTGGGACGGCCGCAGTTGGTCGGGACGCTCCTGGAGCGGGACCAGCTGGCAGGGTTCCTCGTGGATGGGCCGCTCGTGGTCGGGCACCTGGCAAGGCGACAGCTGGGCCGGGCGCTCCTGGAGCGGACGTAGCTGGTCAGACAACGTCTGGGATGGCCGTAGCTGGAGCGGTCGTTCGTGGAGTGGACGTAGTTGGTCAGGTCGCTCGTGGAGTGGACGTAGTTGGTCCGGCAACTGGGCGGAATGAACCTTCGACCAACCCATGGAGAGCACCATAGCCAGCAGCCAGCACACGACCGTGTCTGGCTGCTGACTGCTTTCCTCTTTGCGGCTGGCTTTCTGCTCTACTTCTGGTGGGTGCGCCCTCTGGCCCCGACCAACAGCCCGTTTCTGATCCCCTGGTGGGGCATCGGCATCGCCTTCGCGGCCACTGATGTCTTTGTGGTCCACCTGCACGCCCGCCGGGATGCCGTATCGTTTTCTTTGAGCGAGATACCGCTGGTCGTCGGCCTCTTTCTCGCCAACCCGGTATCGCTCATAATCGGTCGGATCGTGGGCGGAATGGCCGCGCTCACCATCCACCGCCGTCAGTCAGGGCTCAAACTAGCCTTCAATCTGGGACAGTTCTTGCTCTTCGAGGGAGTGCTCCCTATCCTGCTCTTCCGCGCCGTCCTCGGGACCCACAATCCGACGAGCCTGTGGGGCTCGGGGGCAGCCTTTTGCGCGGTACTGAGCACCAATTTGCTTTCCGGCCTCGCCATCAGCCTGGCGGGCCTTATCAACAGGAGCATGCCCCTAGACATGCTTGCGCTGCGGGCACTCGGCGGGGGTCTTGTCGCCGCCTTGGGGAACATCAGCCTAGCCATCGTCGCCGTGTTGATGTTTTGGCACGACGCTTCATCGTCGTGGCTTCTGATTGTCGTGGCGGCGGTCCTCTACGTGGCTTATCGTGGTTACGTATCCCTGCGCCAGACATACGCGAGGCTTGAGACCCTGTACGGCTTCACTCGGGCCGTCAACTGGTCACTCAAGAAGACGCCCGCCTTGGAGACTATCCTCGACGAGACCCGAGAGCTCATGCAAGCTGAGATCGCCGAGGCTACAGTCATCCCTTCGTCGCCCGGAGACCTGCCCTCGATAACCACTTTGGGCCCCGGTGAACGCCTGGAAACATCGTATGTGGCCCTGACGACAGCCATCGAAGGCGCCCTTAGTGAGGTCGTCCGTACCGGCAGGGGGCTCCTGGTGCCCCGGCCCATCAGGGACGATGCCCTTCGCAACGAAATGGAGCGCCGTGGACTCAAAGATGCCGTGGTCGCGCCCCTGCGGAGTGAAGACGGAATCATAGGCACCATCATGGTGGCCAATCGCATGGGCGATGTGGGTACGTTCGGGGCCGAAGACCTGCGCATGTTGGAAACCGTCACGAACCACGCGAGCGTAACGCTGGAGAACAGGCGCCTGGTCGACCAGTTGCGCGAGGAAGCTGCGGAAAAGGAACACCAGGCCGCGCACGACAGCCTAACGGGCCTGCCCAACCGGACGCTTTTCAACCAAAGGGTGGAGCAGGCCATCGCAGCCGCTCACGATACGAAGGCGTCGGTAGCGGTCATGGTGCTGGACCTCGACGACTTCAAGGAGGTCAACGACACTCTGGGGCACCACCACGGCGATCTTCTGCTCAAGGAGATCGCAGACCGGCTATGCGATGTATTGAGACCATCGGACACGGTCGCCCGGCTGGGCGGGGACGAGTTCGCAGTGCTTATTCCCTTCTTGGAAAACCCCAAGGCCGTCGGCAACGTAGCCAGACGGATCAGCCACGCGTTTGAGCGTAACTTCGAGCTCGGTGAAGTGACCCTGGAAGTGCGGTCCAGTATAGGCATCGCCCTCTACCCGCAGCATGGCGAGGATGGAAAGACCCTCCTCCAACGCGCCGACATAGCGATGTACAGCTCCAAGGAGCAACGCCGCGGCTTCGAGATCTACGATGCCGACAAGGACCAATGCAACCCGCGCCGGCTCGCCCTCATGCCCGAGCTACGAAAGGCGATTCAAAGAAGCGAGTTGGAGGTCTACTACCAGCCCCAGGCGAACATTGGCGACCGGGGGTTCGTGGGAGTAGAGGCACTGCTTCGCTGGCAGCACCCCGAGCACGGATTTGTCCCTCCTGACGAATTCGTGCCGATGGCCGAGCACACAGGCCTGATCCGCCCACTGACTCTCTTTGTGCTACGAAGGGCCATGGAGCAGTGCCTCGTATGGCGCCAAGCCGGCGTAGACCTGACACTGGCCGTCAACCTGAGCGTCCGCAATCTGCTCGATATGGCGTTCCCCTTGGATGTGGCTCGTCTGCTCAAGGAGACGGGCTACGACGCCCAGTATTTGACTCTGGAGATCACCGAGAGCTGCATCATGGCTGACCCAGGTCGCATGTTGACGGAACTGAAGCGGCTGGACGCGTTGGGCGTGAAGCTCTCCATCGATGACTTCGGCACAGGCTACTCATCGCTGTCGTATCTGAGCCGGCTCCCCGTGAAAGAGGTCAAGATAGACCGCTCGTTCGTCATGCACATGATCGATGACGACAACGACGGGGTCATCGTTCAGTCCATCATCGACCTAGGACGAAACCTCAACCTCCAGGTGGTAGCAGAAGGAATCGAGGATTCGGACACCTGGCAGCGCCTCGCCGACATGGGCTGCGACATCGCCCAAGGCTACTATCTGGGCCGGCCGCAACCGGCCAGCCAGCTGGAGCGATGGTTCGCCGAGAACGGAGTCTTCCTAGACCCCCTCGCGCCTCGGGCTGTCACTGTGGCAGACCATGTGCCCGGCGGCCGGCCAGAGAACATCATTCCCTTGCACCCCGCCCGGCGCGCCGGTTAGCCTCGACCGGCCCACGCTTTCGGAAAGCAAGCACCTTCCGCGCCCCCCGAAGCCGCCCCCGAGCCCCCGACCCCACGACCCTGCCTGGGGCAACAGGCTACGACCCGGCCAGGGCGTTCGCCAGATCGCTCGTCGTCGCCAGCCAACCGTAGTTGAGTTCGACATTCCAGAAAGTCGAGTCCTGGTTGTACGAAGGACCTGAGTTGTTGACCGCATCGGTAACAAGGATCGGCCAGTATCCGAGGAAGAAGCCGTCGTAGAGGGTAGTGGCGACGCAGACGTTCGTTGCCACTCCTGTGTATAGACAGTATTTGATGTTGTGGGTCTTGAGGATCATGTCGAGATTGGTGCCTTGGAAGCCGCTGTACCGCTGCTTGCGCACGAGCACGTCCTCAGGTTGGGGCTCGAGTTGGGCACAGACTTCTTCGTCCCAGGTGCCACAAGTGACAAACTTGCCACTGTACTCCGGCCTGCTCCGCATCATCACCATGCCGAGCTCTTTGTGCCAGTTGGGCGACTCGGGACCGCCACTATTGGATAGATCGGGATCGTAGCTCATCTTCAGGAAGACGATCCGCGCCCCGGCACTGCGTGCGGCTTCAAGAAGCGTCTTGTTGGCCTCGATGACGCCGGCCGCGCCCGAGATGTCCCATCCAAACGAGTCGAACATCCCCCCTTTGCTGACGAAGGCGTTCTGCATGTCCACCACGACCACAGCCGTCCGATGGACGTCGATCTGGATGGGTTCCGGCTTGGCATTCACAGTCACCAGCTTCGGAGGCCTGACAAAATCCACGTGAGTTCCTTTCGCGGGAGGTGCTTCTCGTAGCTTACGCCGCAACTCTACCGCTGCGCATGGAAGCCGCGCAACGACGGGCGGGGCACCGCTGCCCAGCAGCGGGGCCCCGCCTCACGTCACTCTGTCAGCCGGGCACTTTCCACCGCGCCGACGGGCTGTCGTCCCTAGGCGGTCAGAGGTTGCATCTTGGCCGTGACCGGAACCATCGACCAGTTCTTGTTACTGCAGATGACCAGGTCGAACGGGAACTTGGTGCCTTTGATCCACTGGCCGCCGGCAAGCGGCGTCCGCACAACGTTGGGCACGGGGCGGGTGCTGCCCGCAGCGCCGACCTGCTGCGTGAAGTCGATCGGGCCGACGATGGTCTCGACCTTGGTCGTGCTCACCGCGTCGATGATCTGCTGCTTGTCGTCGACGCTCTTGACCCGCTTGAGTACGTCTACCGCCCACTCGAACACCATGAAGTGGAGCAACGGCTGAGTCCATTGCTTTCCGCTTGCCTTCTCGTAAGAGTCGGCGAACTGCTGGCAAGTCTCGTTGGTAAGCGGAGATTTGAACGGATAGGTGGGATGCCACCAGATGGTGGTCGCCAGCCCGTTCGCGATGGAGCCCATGGCATCCACGCTTTGCGGGAACAACAGGGCTTTGCCCACCCCGGATATCTTCGGGTTGTAGCTCTGCTGCTTCGATTGCTTCCAGAAGTTCGTGAAGTCGGGCGGGCTCATCACCCCGGATATGATCTCCGCCCCACCTTCTTTGAACTTGGTGATGATGTCGGTGAAGTCTTCCAAGCCATCCTGGAAAGACCCACCATCGATGGTCTTGTAGCCGGCTGCTGTCATCGGAGCGGGCCACTTCGCGCGGTAGTTGTTCCCATCCACGTCGTTTGGCCACAGCACGCCGACGATCTTGTTGTTCGGCACTTGCGGCCACATGTCGAAGTAGATGCCGAAGTTATCTTCCTGGCCCCAGAAGGCATGATAGGTCCATTTGTAGCCGCCTGTCGGCGCAGGCCCGCCGCGGTTGTACCAGGCCTGCCATGGCGTATCGGTGCTGATGCACGGCACTCCGTTCGCCTCTGCCTGGTCAGCTACCGGCGTCGTGTTGTCACCGCTAGAGGCCGCCATCAGGATGTCGACTTTGTTGTTCAGGATCAGGTCGCCGGCCACCTGAGAGGACCGGTTCGCGTTGGATTGGCTGTCTACCAGCGTCACGCTGATGGGGTGCTTCTGGCCATCGCCCAGCACCATGCCGTCGCCAACGATCGTTTTAAACAGGTCGACACAATACTTGTCCGCGATCCCGAAGTTAGCCGCCGATCCCGTCTGCGGAGTCACGAAACCGAGCTTGACTTCCCGGCCGGCGGTGGCACCCGTGGTGACCGTGGTGCTGCTAGCCGGCGCGCCCGTGGTGGTCGTGCTGCCGGGCGCCGCGGTAGTGGCGGGTCCCGCGGTGGTCGTGGTGCTCCCGCCACAGGCAGCCACAAGACCGCCCAGACCGGCGCCCACACCGATCGTCGCTCCGGCAATACCGGCGATCTTTAGAAAATCGCGACGGCTAACGGCTTTGGCATCGAGGAGGCCGGGCTCGTTTTTCTCGCCGGGCATCCGCTCATGTTGGTCCGACATTCGTTCCCCCCTGTTCTTGGACTCGAAAACGTCTTAGTTCGCAGGCATAAGTCCGGTCAGCGACAACGGTTCAGCTCCCCGCACCTCCTTGTCATCTGTGGCTTGACCAGATGGCTCCGAACGCCCCGCCATATGCTACCGCGTATCAACCCCACCTGCGCAGCCCGCAGTGGGCCTTTACAGGTGATCGATCACGTCCTCCGTCGTCGTGACGAGAGCGATCGCCGGGATCATCGCCTTGAAGACGATGTCGTGCAGATCCTGATCGGCGTCGGTGGAAGCATCCTCCGGAACGATCAAGTTGTAGAAGCGGTCGGCGCACGCGAACACCGCTGTCCCGACCGCCATGCCGGTGGCCACCCCGGAAAGAACGAGGGTGTCGATCCCCTGGTCTTTGAGGTATTTCTCCAGATCGTTACCCTCGAAGATCCCGAAAGGCCAGTTGTAAAAGAGCGGTTCCCCAGATTGGGGCGCAAGCTCGTCGATCACCTCAACGTCACGGGTCCCGGGCACATTCACGGTTGTCTTCCCGATGAACCCCCAGAACTTGCCGTAGACAGGGAACCTGGCGTCCGGAGGCGTGATGGCGTTGACGTATACCACGGGCAGGCCTTTGTCCCGAAAGGCTTTGAGCAGGGCCTGCTGCCGCGGGATGATCCCAGACTCGCGGGTCGCGCGCGAATGGCCGAGACCATCGAGCGGGCTGCCCTCCTTCACGATGGCCTTCTGCATATGGATGAAAAGCAGCGCCGGTTTTCCTGTCATCTTCCAATCAGTCATACGTCACGCCCTCTCACTTTCGGTTCACGTCATCACGTCAAAACGACTCAGGCCGTGGCCCTGTTCTTGACCGATCTTTGCCTTGGGCTTCCCGTCGGACGATCGGGGGACTTCTGTCCGACTTGTGCAGTTTCACTATTCGAAGCCCGGGCCTCCAATCATTCGCGGACCCTGCCATCGGCTCGGTTCCGATGCTAAACACTCGCTTCCACCTTCAGCGAGACCGGAAGCAGACACCTCCGAGGAGGCCACATGCCGCCTCTAAAACGCCTCCTGCGATGGCCAGCGCCTTGTCTGAGACGAGGAAACAGTGAGCTCTGGTGGCGCGTGGGTCCACGTCGCCGAGCTTGAACCCGGCGGTGACTTCCAGCCCCGATCGCAAGAGCCCCCTTAGGACCCCCTGAAGCTCCGAAACAACCGGGATCTCCCCCACGTACCCGACGATCTCGCCCAGTCCGACCGCCTCTCCGATTGTGCGCTCGCTGCGGAACACGCCTGCCACCGGGGCCCGCAACAGCCGCTCGACCCCGAAACCACCCACTTCTCCCGGGACGCCGGTATCCGGCAGCGCTTCGCCCTCCGTGATGACCCGCCCCAGAGTGTGGCCACGCATAGTCTCGACCACCGCGTGGACATCTTTGCCGGCCACGAATCCCGGCCCAAGGCCCACCACGGCGGTGGCATCGGTGATATGGGTGCCCAGATTGCGTTTCGCCACGATCGCGTCCACAAGAAGGCATGGGGCCAACTGGTGCCGCACGCTCGCCTCGGGATCTACGACAACCGCGATCTTCCCCTGATCGAGCAAGCGCCGTACCTCTTGCGCGTCGCCCGCAAGGCTCGCTTCCAGGTCTTCCACTCCGGCTTGCCCCGCGTACACTGCCTCAGCGAAGGCCACGGTCCTTCGCACCACCGTGGGACGGGCAGTCTCTGTCATCACCACGTCGAACCCAGCTCGGCGGAGGCGCATGGCCACGCCAGAGCCAAGGTCACCGGCGCCCTTGATCAATGCGAGGGGCCGGTCAGACATCTGAGGATTTCCCCGCGTCGGCCGTCCTCGATCGCGTCAGGCCCTCCAACCTCCCGTTGTCCGCCGCGATGATCTCGGCGAGGATGCTCACGGATAGCTCGGCCGGAGTTTGACCTCCGGTATCCAGCCCGATCGGAGAATGCACGCGTTTCAGCTTGGACGCGTCCAATCCTTCGGCGACAAGCTCGGAGAAGATGGTGTCGACCTTGCGCCGGCTCCCCATCATGCCGATGTACGCCGCTGGGGAGTCGATCACGGAGCGGAGGGCGTCCTTGTCGTGCACGTGCGTGTGGGTGACTATGACCACATGGGTGCTTTCGCTGATGGGAAACGATTCGGCCGTCTTCCCAGGATGCTCGCAGATCAACACGTCGGCCTGAGGGAACCGCGCCGCGGTGACCACTTCTTCCCGGCTATCGATGACGGCAACGCGAAAGTCCAACAACTTCGCCATGGCGGCCAGTTTCTCGCCCACGTGCCCGGCCCCGACGATGAGGAGAGTCTTGGCGGGAGCATTGACCTCAAGGAAGACTTTCGCTTCGCCCCCGCAGATCATGCCGGTGGCGTGCTCACCCACAGGCTTCAGGTCATATTGCCTGGTCTCGGATACCCCGCTCGTGAGGCAGGCGAGCGCATCGTGGACGACCTGCCTTTCGAGCGCCCCTCCCCCGACCGTCTCGATGGTGACGCCGTCGGCCAAGACGAGCATCTTCGCGCCCGTCTTGCGAGGACTCGAACCGATGGACTCGATCACCGTGGCAACGACGAACGATGCTCCTCCTTGCGATAGCTCGGCCATCTTGGCGTAAAGCTCTGCTGCTCTCATCCGTTCTCCCTTGACCCGGGCCCGGATCGCCTGGATCCGAGCAGTGACTCATAATCCTCGCGTGAATCGACGTCAAGGTCAATCCGCGGATCGTCAACCGCTACATAGAAGACGTCGTGCCGACGTCGCTCGAGGACCTCTCTAGCCCCGCGATCCCCCTCTTCGCTCATGATCTCAGGGATCAGGGTGGCGCTCATTAGTACTGGGTGCGCCGGGCGACCATCTACGAGCGGCCGCACGATCGACCTGCCCGACCGGACAAAAGCGTCGATAAGCCGATCGACGACCGCGGAGGAGACGAGTGGCTGATCGCCGAGCAAGAACACCACGGCATCGCGGCCGGAGTTCGTCGCGCCCACCCCAGTCTTGAGAGAAGTGCTCATGCCTTCGCTGTACTCGCGGTTGACAACGATGCTGACAGGCAGCCCTTCCAACTCCGACGCCACCTCGCGCGCCTCGTGACCCACGACCACTATCGTCTCGTCCGCCCGGGAGCCCACGGCGGCATCGACGACCCAGCGGACCAGGGACCGGCCTTTTAAAGGCAGGAGGAGCTTCTGCTCGCCCATGCGTTCGGCGCGCCCAGCCGCAAGCACGATGGCGGAGACGAAGGGCGCGCGGACACGCCGGAAACGTCCCTCCGTGCAACTTGAGATCACGACCTCGTCCGGGCCCCCGGTCACTGCTGAGAGCCCCGCGGCGACTTCCGACCCCGCAGCCTCGCTCAATGGGTCATCTGCTTTGTTAAGAACAGTGACCACCCGCGCCGACGGCCAGCCCGCGCGAAGTACCCGCAGTTGCTCAAGAAGACAGTCAGTGACAACGGTCGCTGTCACCGGCGAACCCATGGACACCCCGAGACTTCTCGACAGGACCTCGGCCCGGTGGACGAACTCAGGGCCGAGTGGCTTCCCAAGGATATCCAATCCGGCCACCTGGACGATCGTCGTGGTTTCCGTCGGGACGACAGGCTCGTGCGGTGCAAACGCCTTGAGAGACTTGTGTTGGCTCCCATCCGCTTCGACAACGACGTGCGACGACAGCTCTGCAGCCCAGATGCTGTCCACCCAGGCACCAGGCAGCCCGACGACTTTTTCCCCTGAAGAACGCCCGCGCGCGGCACCCACCACTTTTCGGCCTACGAACGAATCCCGCAAACAGTCCAGCAGCCGACCCAGGTCCTCGTGGATGAGCACCGGCCCCAGGTCGGCCAACTGACTCAGATACATCGCCGTGGTCGTGGTCACGGTGACGGTGCTGCCGCCACCGGCAAGCTCGCGCGCGATCAGGCGGAGCAGCGAAGTCTTGCCTCCGCTGCCCACGATAGCTACAAGTTCCCTCGGGCCAAGACCCAGTGCGGCGGCCGCGCTCCCGTGTCCGCTCATGTCGCGCGACAGTCCATACGCCCGTCCCGCCTCGCGTCTCTAGCGCACGATCGGGATCTCACCGGCCTTCATCGACGACTCCGCCGGCTGCTGTTCGATCAGCAGCTCCGGG
>JADGPI010000063.1 GCA_017882525.1 Thermoleophilia bacterium | reverse complement strand
GCCCAGCCCCAGCTGAGCCAGCAACCCGCGGTGGACCAGCAGATCGGGATAGCGCCGGATAGGGGACGTGAAATGACAATACGCCGGCGAAGCCAGGCCGAAGTGCCCGATGTTTTCCGTCTGGTACGCGGCGCGAGCCTGAGCTCGAAGCACCTGCTGCACGAGCGCCGCTTTCCCCCGGTTCTTGGGTGTGAACCCGTCGACCCATTCGGCGGTCTCCCGGGTGACCCGCCGTATATCCTGCGGGGTGGCCGCCATGGGGTCGAAGACGGGAGTGGGCAGGCTGAGACTGCTCAGAATGTCCAATAGGTGGTCCAGACGGAAGGGATCCGGCAGGTCGTGCACCCGATAGACGGTCGGCACGTGCTCCCTCTCCAGAAAAGAGGCCACCTGCTCGTTCGCAAGCACCATGAGCTCCTCGATGAACCAGTGGCTTTCCAGCTCCTCGCTCGGCTCGGCCCCTATGACAGCTCTGGCATCGTCCCACTCGAACTCGGGCTCCGGCGAGTCGATGCGCAGGCTACCGCGCTCGCCCCGGCTGTCGCGGAGTCTCTGGGCCAGCGGTCGGCCGATCTCGAGCGCCGCCGCCAGATCGTCCCGCACGTCCGCTTGGCCGCGGAACATGTGCTCGAGCTCCTCGTAGTCGAGCCGTTGATCGCTACGGATCAGCGACCGGTAGAAGCGTGACTGAAGCACCCGGCCGGTGGCGTCCACCTCCATCTCCACGGTGACCGCTTTGCGGTCCTCCCCTGGTCGCAGCGAGCAGACCGTGGACGAGAGCACCGGCGGCAGCATCGGTTCCGCGCCTGTAGCCACGTACACCGAGTTGCCGCGCCGCAGCGCCTCGCGGTCGAGCGCCGTCTCCTCGACCACGAAATAGGAGACGTCAGCGATGTGGACGTAGGCGGTGGTGCCGCCGCCGTCCGTCCGCTCGAAAGAGAGGGCATCGTCGAAGTCGTGGGCTAGGGCCGGGTCCACGGTGAAGGTGAAGAGGTCGCGGAGGTCGGCCCGGTAGGAGTCATGGCGTGACGTGAGCTCCGCGGCTTCGGCCGCCTCGGCCAGCACCTTGGGCGAGAACCCGCGCTGGACCAGGTTGTCCGCCAGGAGTGCGTCCATGACGTCGGAGAGCTTGTTGCTCTTGCCGAGAGTGCGGAGGATCTTGGCGCGAAAACCGAACGAGAAGCTGAAGAGGACCAGATCTCCGGGCTGAGGCTTGACAGACCCACGCTCCACGGGCAAAGCGGGACCCGGCTGGAAAAGCGGCTCCACTTCCAGACTTTTTCCGTGTCGGACGATCACGCCGGCTATGCTGGCCGAGCGCCCGGTGGTGTCACCAGGCGGCACGAGGCCCGCGCGCACAAGCGTGGTGCGGCGGCGCTCGGACCGGCTCCGTCCCTTACGATGGCGAGCCATACCGGCCTAGGCCTCGGGCACTGTCCGGGCGCCCTGCCGGGCGCTCGGGAGCAGTTCCATGCTCACCCACTCTGTCTCGTAGATGCGCGAGCCTGGAAGCAGGCCGGCCCGGGCCGCCACCCCGACCACCTCGCGCTCCTGGTCTCCCGCGAGGATCCCGGAGACCACCGTGCGTAGCGGCAGGATCGCAGCCTCGTCCGCCGCAGCGCGCTCTTGAGCAGCCGCGTACATGCCGCCGAGGGCGGCTTCCGCGGAGGCCGCCTGCCTGGCTGTCTCGAACCGCCCCAACAGGATCCTGACGGGCTCCAAGTTCATGTTGGCGAGCACGGTCGCGCCGGCGAACCGCGACAACGAGACGGAGCCCACATCCTCGAGGCTCAGTTCCACCACGACCCCGTTGGACTCCAGATTCTCTCCGGCCGCGCTGACCGCCACCGGATCGTTGTCGAAAGCGAAGATCGGTCCCCAGCCCAGCTTGGCAGCAGCCACCGAGAGGATCCCAGAGCCGGTGCCGGCGTCCACGAGGGCGCCTTCGGCCTCGGTGCGCTGCAGCAGTTCGAGAGCCCCCCGTGTAGTGGGGTGCAGCCCTGTGCCGAACCCCATCCCCGGGTTGATCACCACCTCCACGAGGCCGCGGGCCTCGCCGGAGCCGCCGGTCTTAGCGGGGCCGCCCGCGTCACCCGAGCCGCACGCGTCGCCGGCGCCGCGGGCGCCACCGGCGCTTTGCGCGGCTGGTCCGAGCGGCGGCTCCCAGGGAGGCCGGATACGCACCCTACCTATCACGATAGGATGGAAATGGTCTTTCCAGCCCTCCGCCCAGTCTCTCGAAACATCTGAGGTCTCAACCGACACCAGCGGGTGATCACGCAATTCGGCGGGCAGAAGGGCGAGGATATCGTTGGTCCAATCGGAGGCTGACATCACAGCCAAAGGTGGGTAGAAAGTCAGGCACGCGGTGGAAACGCGGTCCTCTTGCTCAAAAGGGCCGAGGACTTCCATGAGGAGCGCGCCCGCCGCCTCCGCCCACTCCGCGGGGACGACGACGCGGACGGCCGTGTCGACAGCGCCGGAACCCGCGGTCACGAGTGTCACCCGGTAAAGAGGTTGCGCAGCTTCCGCAACACGCCGTCCGGATGGTCGCCATAGTGGTCGGGGCCGGTGGTCTCCTCGAACTCCTCGAGCAGTCGTCTCTGCTCTTCGTCCAGATTCCGAGGCACCATGACATTCACCTGGATCTCTTGGTTGCCGCGGCCGTGACCGTGCAGATGGGTGACCCCTTTGCCCTTCAAAGTCTTGATCTCTCCCGGCTGAGCGCCCGGCGCGAAGATCACTTCCTGCTCGCCGTCGAGTGTAGGCACGCTGAAGGTCGCCCCCAGGGCAGCCTGGCCGAGGGTGAGGTCCACCCCATAGAGGATATCGTCGTCACGACGCCGGAACACCGGATGCGGCGCCACTTTCACCTGCACGTACAGGTCGCCGGACCGGGCGCCACGTTCGCCGGCGCCGCCGAGCCCCGTCGCACGGATCCGCTGGCCCTGGTCGATGCCGGCAGGGATGGTCACA
Organism: Thermoleophilia bacterium; assembly: GCA_017882525.1. Lineage (GTDB taxonomy): Bacteria > Actinomycetota > Thermoleophilia > RBG-16-64-13 > RBG-16-64-13 > Chersky-299. Next base: position 8,985 of record JADGPI010000063.1, on the reverse strand, counting down.
GTGACGGTGCGTTCCCCGTGAGCGCGTCCCCGGCCACGGCAATTCTCGCACGGCGATTCGATGATCTTTCCGGACCCGTCGCAACGTGGACATGCTCCGGTCTGCACGAACTGGCCGAGAATGGTCTGCCGTACGGTGCGGACACGCCCGCGACCGTTGCAGTCCGCACAGGCTTTGACGTTGGAGGGGTCGAGAGTGCCGGCGCCGCCACACTCGGGGCACGTGTTGTATGCATCGAAGGTCAGGTCTTTCACCACCCCGAACGCGGCCTCTTCCAGGGTGAGCTCGACCTCGACGCCGATATCCTGGCCCCGCGCGGGACCGCTGGGCTGAGCGCCAAATGGACCGGCGCCGCCGAAATTACCGAAGAACGTCTGGAAGATGTCTCCGAAGTCGGGGAACCCATCGGGGCCGCCGCCGGCGCCTCCAGCGCCGCGGTGCAGTCCCTCATGGCCGTAAGCGTCGTAGATGCCGCGCTTCTCGGCGTCGGAGAGCACCTCGTAGGCCTCTGTGGCCTCCTTGAACTTCTCCTCGCAGTCAGGGTCGCTCGTATTCACATCGGGGTGAAGTGCTCGGGCGAGCTTGCGATAAGCCTTCTTTACCTGCTGGATATCGGCGTCCTTGCGAACGCCGAGCACCTCGTAGTAGTCACGCTTCATTCGTAGCGGTCTCCTACCAAAGACGAGAGCAGCTGCGCAGTGTCGCGCACCGTGCCGATGGCTTTCTCATAGTCCATTCTCGTGGGGCCCACCAGGCTCACCGAGCCCAGCCGCCGCTGCGGCAGCCCGTAGCTGGCCGCCACGACCGAGAAGGGCTTGAGCGCGAGGGTCTCATGCTCAGTGCCGATGCGCACCAGCACACCCCCAGTGCCTAGCGCCAGCCTCAGCACCCCAAGTAGCATGAAGCGCTCTTCCAGCAGCGAGTACAGATCGCCCAAAGAGCGGACGTCCTCAAGGCGGGGCTCAGACAGCAGTCGCGAAGCGCCGCCGATGAAGAGCTCCTCCTGGTTGTGCTCGTCCACCAGCTTCTCGAGCGCCGGGGTCAGCTTGTGGAGGAACGCTGCCTCGTGCGGTGTCAATTCCGGATTGTCGAGAACTCTTCTCACAAGCCGGGCGGTAAGCGTGCGGTTGTCCAGCATCTCGTTCATGTAAGTGCGCGCCCATTCCACCAAACCTGGGTCGATGGGTTGAGCAAACTCCAAGGTGCCTTTCATGACGCCACCTGTGGACACGATGAACACGTACATCAGCTGGTTCGGATGGAGAGCCAGAAGCTCCATGTGACACAAGCGTGCGCCGCTCACTCGAGGGGCGAGCGCGAGAGCAAGTAGATTGGTGGCCCGCGACATGGCCTCCGTGGCCTGTCTCAAAGCGGTCTCCACCTCTCCCGTGAACTCCTCAGGCGCTACCGCACCGGATGCGCCAAGCCTCTGAGGCGCGATGCCCATCAGTTGGTCGACCAGCTCGCGGTAGCCGACATCCGTGGGGATCCGGCCGGCCGACGTATGCGGATGCGTGAGGTAGCCCTGCTCTTCGAGCTCCGCCAACTCGCTCCTGACCGTGGACGAGGAGACACGCAGCCCGGTCATCGCAGCGACATCCTTGGACGGGACCGGCGCGCCCGTGCGAATGTAACGCTCGGTGACGGCGTTCAGTATCGTGCGCTGTCTTTGTGTGAGTGCCATTGCTCTCAGGCCGGCTTGAAGTTCACGCGAGCTCCTGTGTCTCCAGGAGGGCCGCGATAATACTGGTGCTTACGTCCATAAACCCTGGATTCAAGCGAAGTTTACCATAGCGCCTCTCCAGGCACCCCTGAGCTAGGAGGCGCTCCAGCGCGCCCCCGTCGAGTACGCCCAAGACTTCGGCTTCCTGTACTCCTTCGCTCGTGCGCAACCCGAGCATGGCCTTCTCGTACATCCGCTTGCCGGCGCCGATCTCCTCTTCTGCTGCCGGTTCGCCTCGCAGATAAGCGGCTACGGAGCTCGCGTTGGTGCGCCGTATCCCCGCCGCGGTCGAAACGGCAGAAACCCCAAGTCCCACGTAGTCTTCCCCGCTCCAGTAGGCTTGATTGTGGCGGCATCCGTGACCGGGGAGCGCGAAGTTGGATATCTCGTAGCGCTCGTAGCCGGCTTCCACAAGAAGATAGACCGCCTCCGCGTACCACCTCTCGGCGAAAGCTTCGGCCGCTTCGCGGGCCTCGGCCCCAGCTCTGGCGAGCAGCCGGTGCGAATACCTGGCGGTGTAGGTGAGGTCGTAGAGCGAGATGTGGGTCGGTGCGGCTGCGCAGGCGGCGGCCAGGTCGGCGGCAACGTCGGGCCACGTCTGGCCTGGGATGCCGAACACCAGGTCGAGGTTCCATTCCGGCCAAGCGACTTCTTTGAGTGCAACCAGACTTCCGGCGATCTCCTCCTGCGTCACCAGGCGACCGAGAGCGGCGCGCGACTGCGGCGAGAAGGACTGGATCCCGAGAGACAGTCTCGTGACGCCCGCCTCGGCGAAGTCCCGAAGAAGTGCCGCGTCCAAGTTCCCCGGGTTGGCCTCCACGGTGAACTCCGGCGCCGGGACAGGCCGCGCCACGGCCCGCGGGACGGGCGGTGCCACGCCGGACGGGACCGGCGCAGGGAGAGCCGGGGGTCGACTACACGTGGAACGGCGCCCGCCAAGGGTAGGTTTCAGCAAGGCGCCAAGCTCGCGGACCAGGTCCAGCAGCTCTCCCCGCGCGAGCGCAGTGGGAGTGCCCCCTCCCAGGTAGACGGTCTCCAGCGGCGTTTCAAAAAGGTCCTGCTTCCGAGCCAGTTCGGCCCGCAGGGCAGCGAGGTATTCCTGTACCCGTCCCGCCCGGGCGTGCGGTCCGATCGACTCGGATACGAAGTCGCAGTACGCGCAGCGCGAACGGCAGAACGGGATGTGTACGTAGAGGTGTCTCACCAAGGTTCCGCGCTCCGCCATCGTGCGCTCGCCTTCCCGCGCGCGGCCGGCATCGACGCCGCCGCGACTCGTTCAGCGTCCGAGGATGCCAAGCACTATCAGCAGGACCCCAAGCGCGATCCCGATGCCGCCGAGGACCGCGGTCCAGGCGTTCCACACCCGCGCAGCCCGCGGGTCGGCACCGGGCTTGGGCTCCGTGCGCAGATTCTTGGACCCGGGCCCGTGGCGGAGCCAGATCTGTCCGATGCCCATTCCGATGACAACCACACCCAGCACCAGGTACTGCTTATTCATCGTGGCTCCGTGCTCGTTCGCCCGCCTCCGTCACCGCCTGCCGTCCTTGCTCTCGCCGAGATCCAGAACTGCCAGGAAGGCTTCCTGGGGGATCTCCACGGTTCCCACCATCTTCATCCGCTTCTTGCCCGCTTTCTGCTTCTCGAGCAGTTTGCGCTTGCGTGAGATGTCTCCCCCGTAGCACTTGGCGATGACGTCCTTCCGCAACGGAGCCACGCTCTCCCGAGCGATGATCCGGCTGCCTACGGCCGCCTGGATCGCCACCTCGAACATCTGCCGCGGGATCTGCTTGCGCAGGCGTTCCGCGAGTCCCCGCCCAACCCCGTATGCACGATCGGCGTGCACGATGAGGCTGAGCGCGTCCACGATGTCGCCGGCGATGCGGATGTCCAAACGCACCAGATCCCCAGGCTCGAAGTCCTTCATCTCGTAGTCGAGGCTGGCGTAGCCCCGGCTGCGGGTCTTGAGCAGATCGAAGAAGTCGAGGACGATCTCGGCCAACGGAAGGTCGTAGTCGAGGCGGACGCGGTCGGAGGTGAGGTACTCCATGTGGCGAAAGCGCCCTCGCTTGTCGTTACAAAGTTCCATGACTGGGCCTACGTACTCGGCGGGCACAAGGACGGTAGCCGCGATGTACGGCTCGCGAACCTCCTTGATGAGACCCACGTCGGGAAACTCGACTGGGTTGCTGATGGACAGCACTTCGCCGTTCAGAAGCTCCACCTCGTAGCGCACGTTGGGCGTGGTGGCGAGGAGCTCGAGCCCGAACTCGCGCTCCAACCTCTCACGTACGATCTCCATGTGCAGAAGGCCCAGGAAGCCGCAGCGAAAGCCAAAGCCGAGCGCCTTGGACGTTTCCGGCTCGAAATGGAGCGAGGCGTCGTTCAGCCTGAGTTTTTCCAGCGCGTCTTTGAGATCGGGGTAGTTCTCGCCGTCGATAGGAAACAGGCCGCAGAAGACCATCGGCGTGGCTTCCCGATAGCCGGCGAGCGGGCCGGAGGCCGGCTGCCGAGGGTTGGTGAGGGTGTCGCCCACATGCAGGTCGGACACTTCTTTGATGCCCGGGATGATGTAGCCCACCTCGCCGGCGTGGAGAACGTCGGTCTTGAGCATGTCGGGACTGAAGATGCCCACTTCCTCGATCTCGCTGCGGAGCCGGGTCGCGAGGGCCAGGATGGGATCGTCCTTCCGGAAGCTGCCGTCCTTGACCCGCACGAAGGCGACCACCCCTCGATACTGGTCGTACATGGAGTCGAAAATGAGGGCTCGCGGCGGCCCGTCTGGGTCGCCCTGAGGCGGCGGGACACGCTTCGCTATCGCTTCCAGCACGGCCGGCACCCCCTCCCCTGTCTTGGCGGATATGTAGAGGATGTCTTCACGCGAGCAGCCGATGAGGCTCACTATCTCTTCGGCCCTTTTCTCCGGTTCCGCTCCAGGGAGATCGATCTTGTTGAGTACCGGGATTATCTCCAGGTCGTTCTCGAGCGCAAGGAGAGCATTCGCCAACGTCTGCGCCTCGACCCCCTGGGTGGCGTCCACCACCAGTATCGCTCCCTCACAGGCCGCCAGGCTCCGCGACACCTCGTAGCTGAAGTCCACGTGTCCCGGGGTGTCGATGAGGTTGAACTGGTAGTCACGGCCGTCGGAGGCGGTGTAATAGATGCGCACGGCCTGAGCTTTGATAGTGATGCCGCGCTCGCGCTCCAAGTCCATGCGGTCGAGCACTTGTTCGCGCATCTCCCGCTCCTCCACCGTGTGCGTGACCTCGAGGATGCGGTCGGCCAGCGTCGACTTGCCGTGGTCGATATGCGCGATTATGGAGAAATTGCGAATGTGCTCAAAGCGTGCCATGAGGCATGTATTCTAGCGCACGAGGCCGCTCAACCCGCACGAGTCGTCCAGCTAAGCGGCACGCAAGCCCGCTCCTCACGGCCGCCGGCGCCCGGCTGCCGCCCGCTAGATACTTGCGACTCCCTCGTTCTCGACGTCGAGGGCCAGCACATCCTCGTCCCCAAATGCGACCCCGTCATGCGCCAAGATCAAGGGCAGCTCGACGACTTCGCTCGGTGCCCCGGCCACGAAATCGGCGAGTCTGCTCTGCAGACGACCCCAACGCCGGTCGAACTTGAGGGCGTGTTCCTGTGCCCGCAGCATTTTCGCGGGCCGGCGCAAATAACGCCACCGCGCCCAGACGGACCAGGGCCGGCCAAGCCGGAAAGCCGCCAGAACCGCGAACACCGGGATGAACAACCCCACCCAACCCATCCAGAAGCGGTCTTTGAGAAACGCCGTCGCCACGCAGGCCAGGTTCAGCACTAGTGCCGCGATGGCCACGAGCCGCACGATCGCGGTCCCCGACAGCGGACCCGAGAGCCCGAGTGGCATAAGCCCGATGACCATGAATGCGGTGAACGACGTCCCCAGGAAGACCGCCACCACCGATTGACGACCCTCCCGCTCCCAATAGACATCCCTCAAGTGGAGGATGAGCGCGAACTCGTCGAAAACAGTCGCGGCGGCGCCACCGAAACAGAGAGCCAGTATCTCGACCCATGGCGCCTTCAGCTGGACCGTAAACTCCACAACCCCGATGACGAACATGGCCGGCAATCCGATGACCATGTGATGCACATGCACCTTGCCGCTGCGGATGTTGCTGGGCCACCAGGACACGCCTCTGCGGATGGCCCGCGTGCTCGCCCGGAGGCACAAGAAGGTCAACACGATGCCGATGAGCAGCATGAGAGCCGGGAGTTTCTTCGGTTCGAAGAATGATCCCAGCCAAAAACCATTTGCTGATGATGCAGTCATCGACTACAAGGATATCAAGTAGCGTGGCGCGTGGTCGGTGCCGCTCACTCCTCGATGAACCCAAGCCCCAGGGCGCCGGGGCCGATGTAGGTGCCGATCACCGAGCCAACGACGCTCGGCGGTCGCAGATGGATCCGGCGGTCGGATATGCCAAGGAGCATCTCGCGAAGTTGCTCCATCAGGGGTAAGTTGAGGCCGTGGGAAAGGTTCGCGTAGATGTCAGAGCCTGGATGCGTCCGTTCGAGAAGGCCGTCGCGCATCGCCTCGAGAGCATGGCGCAAGCCACGCACTTTCTTGTAGACGTCGGCCACCCCGTCCTCGATCGTCAGCACCGGCTTGATGTCGAACAGAGTGCCGACCATATGGGACGCCCGTCCGATCCGCCCGCCTTTATAGAGGTAGTCAAGGGTCGTGGCTAGGAAGAAGAATGTCTTGTGCTGGTGAAAGTACTCTATGTAGCGGTCGAACTCTGCCTCCGGGGTGCCCCGGTCGAGCCTTTCCACCAGCCGGTCCACGAGGAGAGCGATGCCGCCCGTTGCCAAACGCGAGTCGACGACTTTCACGCCGCCGACCTCCTCTGCCGCCATCGACGCGGTCGCGAAGGTACCGCTGAACTCGGCGCTCAGATGCACCGAGTAGACACGCTGGTATCGCTCCCGAAGCTCCCGGTAGAGCTTGAGCCACACCCCCAGGGGCGGCTGGGACGTCTTGGGCAGCGCTGAGGCGGCCTTCAGCTTCTCGTAGAACTGCTCCGGCCTCAGCTCCACCCAGTCCAGATACGCCTCTTCGCCGAAATACACGGTGAGCGGCACGAGCCTGAGATTAGGGTCGCCCACCAAGTTGTCGGGAAGGTCGGCGGTGGAATCCACTACGAGGGCCGTGGTGCTTCGGTCGATGATCACTCGCCCAGACCTCCGGCCGGCGGCCCGTCCTGAGACTGTCCGTCTTGAGACGGCCCGTCTAGCGACCGCCCGCGGCTCCGTCGTCGGCGAATAGCACTCACGATGTCCCGGGCTTCTTCCATGCGCATGGCTCGAGCCGCCAGCAGGTAGGCGCCGGCGCCCAGAACATACGCCGCCCCCACGGACAGGATCTGCGCCTGGTTCGAGCGGCCAAGTAGCGCGTCCAGCCCCCACCACACCCCATACGCCACCGCTGCCAAGGGTATGAGGGCGACGATGGCTCGCGCGAACGAGCGCAACACACGGAGTTCGTCTACGGTGCCGATGTTCATACGCAGAAGCACCATCAACCCGAAGAAGTTGAACAGGGACACAAGTGACGTCGAGAGCGTGATGCCCCCAACACCGAGCCGCTTGTAGAACGCCCAGTCGAGCAGAGCGTTGAGGGCCAGGTTCACGACCCCGGTCACGAGCGGCAGCCAACTCTTGCGGATGCTGTAGAAGGCCCGGTTCAAGAGCGTGTTCACGCTTACGAAGGCCATACCCACGCTGAAGAAGGTGAGCGCAGAGGCCACCGATGCGATCTGGGCGGAATCGACTTCCCGACCGTGCTGATAGATGAGCCTGACCGTGGGTACGGCCAGCAAGACGAAAAAGGCCACGAACGGCAACGTCAGGAAGAAGATCTGCCTGATCCCCATGGAGAGATCGTCCTTGAACTCCTTGAAGCGGTTGCCTGCCGCGTGCCGGGACAAAGCGGGGAAGAGGACGGTGCCGATGGCGATAGCGAACACACCTTGAGGTAGCTGGAAGAGGCGGAAAGCCTTGTCGATGACCGCCACAGCCGATGCGTCGTGGAGGTAGCTGGCGAACTGCGTATCCACGAGCGCGTTGAAGTTGATGATGCCCAGGCTGATCATCACCGGGCCGAGGATCAACCCCATCTGCCGAAGCGCGGGATCGCGGAAATTCAGGCGCAGACGTTCTCCCGGCTCCCGCCAGCGGCGCTTCCAGACGGCCGGCGCCTGGATGAGCAGCATCACCACCGTCCCCAGGAACGTGGCCCAGGCGAGAGCCTCGAAGCCGCTATTCTTGATGAGGCCTTGGGAGTCCTTGAAGCCGATGAAGAATGAGAACACTACCAAGCTCAAGATGATGATTACGTTCCAGACTATGGGAGCGATCGCCGGAATCGAGAAGTGGTTGTAGGAATTGAGGATCCCCATGGCGATACCGGCCAGTCCAAGCGCGATCAACTGCGGGAACATGATGCGGGTGAGAGAGACCGTCAGCGCGATCTGATCGGCGTTCTTGTAGCCGGGCACCACGAGCTTGACCACCTGAGGCGCGAAGATGATGCCGAGGACGGTGACGACTCCGAGGACGATAGCGACCATGACCGACACGGTGTATGCGGCCTGCCACGCTTCACGTCGCTTGTCCTTCTCGAGAAGCCCGGAAAAGACCGGGATGAAGGCCGCGCTCAGTGCCGTGTCGGCGAGGAGGGCGCGGACGAGGTTGGGGAGCTTCTGAGCCGCCGTGAAAGCCGACATCTGGTCGCCGAGGCCCAGGTAATAAACCTGGACGATCTCGCGGACGAGGCCGAGCAGCCGGGAGGCCGCTGTCGCGAAGATAAGAAAGGCGGTCGCGGCCGCCAGAGTTCTCTTTGTGGCATTGTTCATGGGCTATAGCTATGCTAGACTGCTGCGACTTTGAAGGGAAGACGGGAGGATTGAAGATTGGCTAACACCAAGCAGCAACGTAAACGGGTGCGTATCGCTCAGCGGCAGCGGTTGGAGAATCTGCGCTACAAGTCGTCTATCAAGACTCACTTCCGGCGCCTCAAGGATTCCATCGTTTCCGGCGATGCGGACACGGCTGCTCAAACGGCCAAGAAGCTGACCTCCACCATCGACAAGGCTGCTGCGCGAAAAGCCATCCACGGCAACAATGCAGCACGCAAGAAGTCGAGGGTGGCGCGGCTCCTCTCCCAGCTCTAGAGCCCGGACCCCACCTCTTTCCGTCTCAGCGCCCCGGTCACGCGGGCGCTT